>CAJTYI010000087.1 GCA_910584215.1 uncultured Roseburia sp.
GCGGCGCGGCGTTCGGATATACCTATATCGACAATACCGTGATCGCGAAAGAGGGACTTGCGGATTATTCGGCTTTCAATGAGGCGTTGCACCAGGCCAAAAAATACTTAAAAATCGCCGATGCGTACACCGAAAGCACGATCGCTGCGCTGCGCGAAGCGGTAGATGCGGCTGAAAAAATTGATAAGCAGCTGGATAAATCGCACCAGGAGGAGATAGACGCGCTGGCGGTGCGGCTTGTGGAAGCAATGCGCGGCCTTGCGTGCAGTCAGCATGACTACAGCGACGGAACTGTAATCTTGGAGCCTGCCTGCACAGAAGCGGGAAGCAGACGTGTCGTATGTTATCAGTGCGGCAGGGAGGAGACCGTAACTATTGATGCGCTCGGCCATGATTTTGCGGCAGAATTTACGGTGGATATTGCACCGACTGTGGAGACGGCGGGCAGCAAATCAAGGCATTGTACGCGGTGTGATGCTGTGACGGATGTGACCGTGATCGATAAACTGGGCACGACAGAGCCCGGAGACGGCAGTGAAACCAGTGGAAACTCAGAGACGACAGGCACAACCGGAGGAAACTCAGAGACGACAGGCACAACCGATGGGAATACAACCCCTGGGGACTCGACACAATCATCAGCGATTACGTTAAATCGCAAGAGCGTGACGTTATACACCGGTAAGGCATCTAACACGGTGAAAGTAAAGGCGGATGTGAAAGGAACGGCGGGGGCCGTGCGGTGGGAATCTTCCAACCGCAAAGTGGCGACGGTTACGGCGGACGGTAAGATCAAGGCCGTTAAAAAGGGAACGGCAGTTGTTACCGCTAAGATCGGCGCACTTTCCGCCAGTGTCAAAGTCAGTGTCAAAGACCCGACTGTAACGGTAAAGAAAGCGAAGAAGTCTGTGGCGAGCATCAAGCTAAAGGCAGGCAAGTCGGTTAATTTGAGTGTCACAGTCAAGCCGGCCAAGTCGGGTATTGCTCTCGCAAAACTTTCGGCCAAAGATAAAAAGATTGTTACCGCCAGAATAAAGGGCGGCAAGCTGATGATCAAGGCCAAGAAGAAGGGGCGAGTGACGTTAAAGATCACGAGCGGCAAGGCGAAAAAGAACATCAGGGTTACAGTCAATTAAGAGTGGAACATAGGCAGCACAATAGATGTGCTGTGAACTTTTAGCCGTGGTGAATCTTCCTCAAAAGGAGCTTGATTTTCTCTACTGTCTACGATAAAATTGTTTTTATGGTATTTTGCATATATAGGATGACTGCCGGGACAGGTTTGTTCCGGCAGCCTGCATGGAAAATGACTGCAAATGACCGTTTCATGTGGTAGGTACGGAGGATAGGTAACAGGAAAGGAAGATTATGAGCGGAGGAATATTTGATCTAGATAACAAGTTTAACCGTGCGCTGTCTAAGATTGTAGACTGCGTGATTTTAAGTATTTTGTGGATTGTCAGCTCGGTTCCCATACTGACAATCGGCGCATCGACGACAGCGCTTTACTATACGGTCCACAAAGTGATTATGCACAATCGCGGTTATGTCTGGCGCGATTACTGGGCGGCGTTTATTTCCAATTTTAAGAAATCCACCATTGCCTGGGTTATCATGCTGGTGTTTGCTCTGGTGTTTGCGCTCGATATCAATATCATGCGCCAGTTTTTTGAGCTGGGCGAAAAGATCGGTTCGATCTATACCATCTTTTATGTCTTTCTCGCCGTGGAGGCTGTGTGGGCCAACTATGTGTTTTCTTATATGGCGCGCTTTGAGGATAAGCTTCGTCGAATTTTCCGCAATACGCTGGTGATGATGTTTGTCAATCTGATCTGGTCTTTGCTCGTGCTCATCATGTTTGCAGTGGCGTGTTATGTGGTTTACATTTTTCCGCCCGTCATTATTATCATACCGGCGGCTTATATGGTATGTCTCGATGATGTGGTCGAGCGGGTTTATGTAAAATATATGACGCCGGAGCAGATAGAGGAAGAAAAAGAACGCAATATGGAAGAGGTAAAAGACGCGAAGTAACGTGTTGCTATTGCTTTTTTTATTGATTTATAGCAAAAGTTATAGTATATTATGGTTGGCATAGATGAATAAATGAAATAAAATGCCGTTTGCGCGGCGGAATGAGAGGATATATGCAGAGCGATCTGTCTGGGATTACAAATATAGCGCTCGATGCCATGGGCGGGGATTACGCGCCGGCAGAGCCCGTCAAGGGCGCGGTCGACGCAGTGAACGTCAGAGATGATATCAAAATATTTCTGTTGGGTCAGGAGGACGTGGTTGCGCGGGAGTTGGAGAAATATACCTATCCAAAAGAGCAGATTCAAGTGGTACATGCCCCGGAGGTGATCGAGACAGCGGAACCACCGGTCAATGCCATTCGCGGAAAAAAGCAGTCTTCGATTGTGATTGGCATGAATATGGTAAAGAGACAGGAAGCCGACGCTTTTGTGTCGGCGGGTAGTTCCGGCGCCGTATTAGTCGGCGGACAGGTGATCGTAGGGCGGATTAAAGGAATCGAGCGGCCGCCGTTAGCACCGTTAATTCCCACCGAGAAGGGAGTTTCTCTGTTGATCGACTGTGGCGCCAATGTGGATGCGCGTTCTTCCCACTTGGTGCAGTTCGCCAAAATGGGTTCCATCTATATGGAGAATGTACTGCATATTTCAAAGCCGAGGGTTGCCATTGTAAATATCGGCGCGGAGGAGGAAAAGGGCAATGCGCTGGTAAAAGAGACGATACCCCTGCTGCGGGCCTTAGAGGACATACATTTTGTAGGATGTATCGAGGCGAGGGAGATTCCGCGTGGAGCGGCGGATGTGATTGTCTGTGAGGCTTTTGTCGGCAATGTCATTTTAAAGCTTTACGAGGGGCTTAGCAGTACGTTAATCGGTGTCATCAAAAAGGGTATGATGAGCACGTTAAAGAGTAAAATAGGCGCAGCGCTGGCTCTGCCGTCACTCAAATCAACGATCAAGGCTTTTGATGCATCGCAGTATGGAGGGGCGCCGCTTTTGGGCTTAAACGGTCTTGTTGTGAAAACGCATGGAAGTTCTAAGGCACAGGAGATTACCAATGCGGTATATCAGTGTGTGACGTTTAAACAACAGGACATAAACGGTAAAATACGAAAAAATATTATTGGTTCACAGGAACAGAAATGAGGATGAGTATGGAATTTGAGAAGTTAAAGAAAATTATTGCGGAAGTGTTGAACGTCGATATGGAAGAGATCACGATGGAGACTACGTTTGTGGATGATTTGGGCGCGGATTCTCTCGATATTTTCCAGATTATCATGGGGATTGAGGAGGAATTTGATATTGAGATCGCCAACGAGGAGGCAGAGCGCATCGCTACTGTCGCAGACGCGGTGGAGGAGATCAAAAATGCGCTGAATGTGGCAAAGTAATCATGCACGCTGTATCGTGGATGAATGTATGATAGTCAGTTTGCAGACGAGGCATTTTGCAAAGCGAATCACATAGAAAATGATGTCAGGGGTTTTTCTTAAATCATACGGGTGTGTGGCGTAAGAAAAGCCCTCTTTGCAGTTTAGATAATTTGGGACAGGGATGGTCTTTGGTTGATATGGTTAATTTTAGTGAATTAGAAGAAAAAATCGGATACAGTTTTTTGCAGAAGAACCTGCTGCGGCAGGCGTTGACCCACAGTTCGTATGCCAATGAGAAACACATGAAGCGCTTTTCCGACAACGAACGTCTGGAGTTTTTGGGTGATGCGGTGCTGGAGGTGACTTCCAGCGAGTTTTTGTATCTCACCTATTCCAAGCTTACGGAGGGAGATCTGACAAAGTTTCGCGCCAGTATTGTGTGCGAGCCGACGCTGGCGATCTGTGCCAGGGAGCTTAATCTGGGGAACTATCTGCTGCTTGGCAAGGGAGAACACCAAACCGGTGGCAGAAGCCGGGATTCCATTCTCTCCGATGCCATGGAAGCTTTGATCGGTGCGATCTATCTTGACGGCGGTTTTGAGGAGGCCAAAAAATATATTTCCAGGTTTATATTGACCGATGTGGAGCACAAGAAACTCTTTTACGACAGCAAGACGAGTCTGCAGGAAATTGTGCAGGGGCAGTATCGGGATTCTTTGCAGTATGTGCTGCTGAAAGAGGAGGGACCCGACCATAATAAGACCTTTCAGGTGGAGGTGCGCATCGGGGAGCATGTGCTTGGCATCGGAAGCGGCCATACCAAGAAAGCGGCCGAACAGGAGGCGGCTTATCAGGCGCTGCTCTCTCTTGATCGGAGTAAGACAGGCGAGTGATCAGAGGAAAAGAGAGCAGGAATAGGGGATGCTGTGATTATTTTGTCACAGGCGAATTTGTGTCTGCGACCCTAATTTCGCAGACGTTGGGAGAGGCATGGTTATTGTATGTATTTAAAGAGCATTGAGGTGCAGGGATTTAAGTCATTTGCCAATAAGATATTGTTTGAATTTCATAACGGTATCACGGGAATTGTCGGGCCGAACGGAAGCGGTAAGAGCAATGTAGGTGATGCGGTGCGCTGGGTGTTGGGAGAGCAGAGCGCCAAACAGCTGCGCGGCGCCAGCATGCAGGATATTATTTTTGCCGGCACGGAGAACCGCAAACCCCTCAGCTATGCCTATGTTGCCATTACTATGGACAACTCTGACCATCAGCTGGCCGTCGATTACGAGGAGGTTACGGTGGCGCGGCGTGTGTACCGTTCCGGTGAGAGCGAGTATTTGTTAAACGGAAGCGCCTGCCGCTTAAAAGACGTGACTGAGCTGTTTTACGATACCGGTATCGGCAAAGAAGGATATTCGATCATCGGACAGGGACAGATCGAGCGCATCTTAAACGGTAAGCCAGAGGAACGCAGGGAGCTGTTTGACGAGGCGGCAGGGATTGTCAAGTATAAAAAGCGCAAGGCGGCGGCGCAGAAAAAACTGGAGAATGAGCGGGAAAATCTGGTGCGCGTCAATGATATTTTGGGCGAGCTCGAACGCCAGGTGGGACCGTTAGAGCAGCAGGCACAAAAAGCCCGCGTTTACCTTCAGAAAAAAGAACAGTTAAAAACATATGATGTCAATACCTTTCTGCTGGAGATGGAGCGAATCACCAAAGAACAGCAGGAGGTTGCGGGAAAATACAAAATCGCAGAGGACGAGCTAAGGGAAGCTAACGGCGCTTACGATCAGGTAAAGACGGAGTATGGCCGCATGGAGCAGGAAATTGAGGTCTTAGAGTACACGCTCAATACGCTGCGCGACGAGCTTGGCAATGCCACTGTCATAAAGGGCAAACTCGAAGGGCAGATCAATGTACTCAAAGAGCAGATTCACTCTGCGGAAATGACAGACGAACATTTGCAGGAACGTCTCGATGCCATAGACCGTGACCGAGAGGAGCGGATTTTGGCTAAGGCGGGCTATGAGACCGAGAAAGAAACGCTGCTGCAGCAGCTTGCAACAGTGGAGGAGACAAAGGCCAAGGTTAAGGGGCGGCTATTAGAGATACAGGCAGAGATTGCCCGCTGTAACGCGGGCATGGAGAACGGTCAGGCAACAGTCATGGAACTGTTAAACCGCAAGGCTTCCATACAGGCGGATATGCAGCGCTATGACACGATGCAGGAGCAGGTCAATATTCGCAAGGCGCAATTGACGAAACGCCTCCTCGATCAGAAAACACAGGAGCTTGATCTGACTGCGGAGTTAAAAACTCAGCAGGAGGAGTATGAAGCGGTCAGTGCGGTAATCGCCGGGTTAAAGGAAAAGGCGGACGCCTATGAGGAACAAAACAGGGAGTGGAATCGCAAGCTTTCCGAGACAAACCGGCAGTTGGAGCAGCAGGTCACCGAATATCACAGAGAACAGTCGCGGCTGGAGTCTTTAAAGAATATCGCCGAGCGCTATGACGGTTACGGTAACAGTATCCGCCGTGTGATGGAGCAGAGGTCTGCAACGCCGGGAATTCTCGGCGTAGTATCCGACTTGATACAGGTAGAAAAAAAGTATGAGACGGCGATTGAGACGGCGCTGGGGGGCAGGATTCAAAATATTGTGACGGCGGATGAAGCCACGGCAAAGAAGATGATTGCCTATTTAAAACAGAACCGCTATGGCAGGGCGACGTTTTTGCCATTGACAAGCGTAAACGGCAGAGACCATTTTAAGAATCCAGAGGTATTAAAAGAGGATGGGGTGATTGGCCTGGCCAACACTCTGGTGCAGACCGATGCCCGCTATGAGGGTATTTTCGCCTATCTGCTGGGGCGCATGGTGGTCGTAAACGATATCGACCGGGCGGTGGCGCTCGCGAAAAAATACCGCTACACGCTTTCTATCGTGACGCTCGAGGGTGAGTCGCTAAGCCCCGGTGGTTCCATGACAGGAGGCGCGTTTCGCAACAGCAGTAATCTTTTGGCGCGCAACCGCGAGATTGAGGAGCTGGAGAAGAAAGTCTCAGTGCATAAAAAAGCGATCAAAGATCTCAGGAGCCGGGTGGAGGAGATTACTACGGCACTAAGCATTTTGGAAGATGATGTCGAGGAAAACCGTGCCAGTCTGCAAGAGCAGTATATTTTACAGAATACGGCAAAGCTCAATGTGGAGCGCGCCAAAGGGCAGAGGGATGATTTTGAGAGTGTGACATCTGATCTGCAAGCGGAGAGCAGGGAACTAGAGCAGCAGCTTGCCCAAGTGGAGGACCAAAAACGGCGTCTGATGGAAGATAGAAAGGACGCCGTAGCGCGAGAGGAGCAGATACAGAGAGAAAACAGCGATTTTCAGAAAATTCTCGACGAAAATGCCACAAAAGAGGAGGAAGCGGCCAGCGAGGTTTCCCAGGTACAGCTAAAAGAGGCGGAGCTTCGTCAGAAAGCAGAGTTTGTGGAGACCAATCTGGAGCGTGTTCTGGGCGAGATTAAGCGGTTTGAAGAAGAGCGCAGCGGTTTTGTGGAAAATGCGCTGGCGGCGAAAGAGGATGCGAAGAAAAAGCAGCAGGAAATAGAGGAGATCAGAAAGACCATAGCCGTTTCCGACCGCAAGTATACCAATTTGGAGCGCGAATTGCGTGAGAAGACGCAGCGCAGGGAAGAGCTTCTGACAAATCAGAAAAGCTTTTTTGCCAGGAGAGAAGAGCTTTCGACGCACATTGGAGAGTTGGACAAGGTTATTTTCCGCTTAAACAGCCAGAAAGAAAAGCTTGAGGAGGCCGGCGAGCATCAGACGAATTATATGTGGCAGGAATATGAGCTGACGCTGCACGCGGCTGCCAAGATGCGGGATGAGGCCTACCATGATCTCTCAGAGCTTCGCAAATGCATCGCCTCCCTAAAAGACGATATCCGAAAGCTTGGTGATGTCAATGTCAACGCGATTGAGGATTATAAGGAAATATCGGAGCGCTATGAGTTTTTGAAGACACAGCACGACGATCTGATCGAGGCAGAACAGACGCTGCTTGGCATCATTGAGGAATTGGATGTAGGGATGCGCAAACAATTTTTGGAAAAGTTTGCGCAGATTCAGGGGGAGTTTGACAAAGTGTTTAAGGAGCTGTTTGGCGGCGGAAAAGGTACGCTTGAACTCGTGGAAGAGGAGGATATTCTCGAATGCGGCATCCGCATTATCGCGCAGCCGCCGGGGAAAAAATTGCAGAATATGATGCAGATGTCCGGCGGTGAGAAATCTTTGACGGCGATCTCTCTGCTGTTTGCGATACAAAATCTGAAGCCGTCGCCGTTTTGTCTGTTAGACGAGATCGAGGCGGCATTGGATGACTCCAATGTGACGCGTTTCGCCCGCTATTTACATAAACTGACGAAAAATACGCAGTTCATTGTCATCACCCACCGCCGCGGGACCATGGTGGCGGCGGACAGGCTCTACGGTATCACAATGCAGGAAAAAGGAGTGTCGACGCTGGTTTCTGTCAATCTGATTGAGGACGATCTGGATTAGGCGGCGCCCGTTGACGGTTGTTTGCGTCCTAATGGGCACTGTCACGGGATTGCCGACGGCCCGGAAGAGTATATGGCGCATCAAAAGCTGGTGTCAATCAATGAGATGTTTGAAATGGGAGGGATAGGATATGGAAGAAGAGAAGAAAAAGAAAGAGAAAAAAGGTTTTTTCAGCCGACTGGTTGCAGGTCTTGCCAAGACGAGGGACAATATTGTATCGGGGATTGACAATATATTTTCCGGTTTTTCCAGTATCGACGATGATTTTTACGAGGAGATCGAGGAGACGCTGATTATGGGAGATATCGGCGTCAAGGCGACAGAGGAGATTTTGGAGAATTTAAGGGCAAAGGTAAAGGAAAACCATCTCAAGGAGCCGGCAGAGTGCCGTGAGCTTTTGATTAACAGTATCAAAGAGCAGATGGATGTGGGGGAGACGGCTTATCGTTTCGAGGATGAAAAATCCGTGGTGCTCGTCATCGGCGTCAACGGTGTGGGAAAAACGACGACGGTGGGCAAACTGGCCGGCAAGCTGCGCGAGGAAGGCAAGCGGGTGGTGATCGCGGCGGCGGATACATTTCGCGCGGCGGCGGGCAATCAGCTCCAGGAGTGGGCAAACCGTGCCTCCGTCGACATGATCGGCGGTCAGGAGGGCGCCGATCCGGGCGCCGTCGTCTACGACGCGGTGGCTGCGGCTAAGGCGAGAAATGCGGATGTGCTGCTCTGCGACACTGCCGGGCGTCTCCACAACAAGAAAAATCTCATGGCGGAGCTTGGCAAAATCAATCGCATTCTGGAAAAGGAGTACCCGGATGCCTTTCGTGAGACATTGGTGGTGTTAGACGCGACGACCGGGCAAAATGCTCTGATGCAGGCCAAAGAGTTTTCCGAGGTGGCGGATATTACCGGCATTGTTCTCACGAAGATGGACGGTACGGCAAAAGGAGGTATCGCCGTGGCGATACACGCCGAGCTTGGAATTCCGGTCAAATATATTGGCGTCGGGGAGACGATCGAAGATCTGCAAAAATTTGATGCCGACGAATTTGTCAATGCACTGTTTCAGGTGCAATAGATCGGCGAATGCAGGTGCGGAACGTAAATAAAGAAAAAAGAAAACAGCAACTGTACGAACAGAGCCCAGAGCATTTGCGGACGCAGGGTGTGAGCGGCCGGAAATGTCTCTGCCGAAAGGGCGCTGGGAGAGCAGGTGCGGAACGTAAATAAAGAAAAAAGAAAACAGCAACTGCACAAACAGAGCCCAGAGCATTTGCGGACGCAGGGTGTGAGCGGCCGGAAATGTCTCTGCCGAAAGGGCGCTGGGAGAGCAGGTGCGGAACGTAAATCAGGAGGCAAAAATGTTGACATTGGATAAGTTTGAGGAAGCCAGCGAAAAGGTCCGGGAGGTTACACTGGAGACAAAGCTTGTGTACAGTGATTACTTCAGTGCGCAGACCGGCAACAAGGTATACTTAAAGCCGGAAAATATGCAGTTTACCGGGGCGTATAAAGTGCGCGGCGCTTACTATAAGATCAGCACGTTAAGCGATGAGGAGCGGGAGAGAGGGCTGATTACCGCCTCCGCCGGAAACCATGCGCAGGGTGTCGCCTATGCGGCCAAATGCTACGGCTGTAAGGCGGTGATCGTGATGCCGACCACCACGCCGCTAATCAAAGTAAACCGTACCAAGAGCTACGGCGCGGAAGTAATTCTCTACGGAGATGTGTATGACGAAGCTTGCAAGAGAGCTTATGAGCTGGCCGATGAAAAGGGGTATACTTTTATCCATCCGTTTGATGATTTGGCAGTGGCGACGGGACAGGGAACGATCGCGATGGAAATCTTTAAGGAGCTTCCTTTGGTGGAGTACATATTAGTTCCGATTGGCGGCGGCGGCCTGGCGACCGGCGTGTCGACACTGGCAAAGCTGCTCAATCCCAAGATCAAAGTGATCGGTGTGGAGCCTGCCGGGGCAAACTGTATGCAGGCTTCGTTTGCGGCGGGTAAAGTGATGACGCTTCAGCAGATCAATACGATTGCCGACGGTACGGCGGTTAAGACGCCGGGAAGCAATATTTTTCCCTATATACAGCGGAATCTCGACGATATCATCACCGTGGAAGATGACGAGCTGATCGTAGCGTTTTTGGATATGGTGGAGAATCATAAGATGATTGTGGAAAATTCGGGACTTTTGACGGTCGCGGCCTTAAAACACCTGGATGTGAGCGATAAGCGGGTCGCGGCGATTTTAAGCGGCGGAAACATGGATGTGATTACCATGTCGTCTGTCGTGCAGCAGGGGCTTATTTTCCGCGACAGAATTTTTACCGTCTCTGTTTTGCTTCCCGATAAGCCCGGAGAACTGGCGAAGGTATCGGAAACGCTTGCCGCCGAGCAGGGAAATGTCATAAAACTAGAGCACAACCAATTTGTCACGACAAACCGCAGTGCGGCCGTGGAGCTGCGCATTACTTTGGAGAGTTTTGGCACCGATCACAAGAAGCAGATCATCAAAGCGCTGGAAAAGAAAGGGTACAAGCCTAAAGTTGTGCGGACTAATTTATAGGAAATGTTAGAAAGAGAAGCTATAGAGAGTCTTCGTAGTATTGTGATAATCCGGTAGTTTCATAATTACCGATTATATTTATGATTACAAAGAGAAAAAGGAGGAACCAGCGATGAAGAAACTAGAAGAGTATGTGAGAACCATACCGGATTTCCCGGAGCCAGGCATCATGTTTCGGGATGTCACGAGCGTTCTTGCAGACGCCGAAGGATTAAAACTGGCGATTGATTCCATGATTGGCGAACTCTCCGATGTGGAGTTCGACGTGATTGCCGGAACAGAATCCAGAGGGTTTATCTTTGGCGTGCCGATCGCCTATGCGATGGGGAAATCATTTGTGCCCGTGAGAAAAAAAGGCAAGCTGCCGTGTGAGACGATCTTTGCAGAATACGACTTAGAGTACGGCACTGCGGTGATCGAAATGCACAAGGACGCCATAAAACCGGGACAGAAGGTCGTATTGGTGGATGATTTGATCGCCACGGGAGGTACGATTGAGGCGAGCGTTAAGCTCGTGGAACAGTTGGGCGGAGAAGTGGTAAAGATTTTGTTTTTGATGGAGTTAAAGGGACTAAACGGAAGGGATAAACTAAACGGTTACGACGTGGCATCTATCATTTCATATGACGGAAAGTAGTGTGAGAAGAAGTTTCATCGCTCACAGCAAAGGCTCTGACATGAAACAAGTTTATGCGCCAGGAAGTTTTTTATAACGAGGGTGTCAGAAAAATGTGACGATAGCATCACATGGCTTTTTTCACCAGATTTCGGCCGCGGCAAAGCTGAGACATGGAGGTTAGATACGGACAAGGGCGGATGTGAAATCAGAAAGGACAACAGCATCAGCCCGGAATAGGAGGATAAAATGTTAGAAAAGTTATTTCATATTAAGGAAAATAATACGAGTATCAAGGTGGAGGTGATGGCGGGTATCACCACATTTATGACAATGGCCTATATTCTGGCCGTCAATCCGTCCATGCTTGCGGTGGCAGGCATGAACAAAGATGCGGTACTGATTGCGACGGCGCTGGCCTCCTTTATCGGTACGCTTGCGATGGCGCTGTTAGCCAATTATCCGTTTGCGCTCGCGCCGGGCATGGGATTAAATGCCTATTTTGCCTACACGGTGTGCCTAGGCATGGGATATAGCTGGCAGATTGCACTGCTCGCCGTGTTTGCGGAGGGATTGATATTTATCGTGCTTTCCCTCACCAGTGTGCGTGAGGCTATTTTTAATGCGATTCCGGTCAATCTGAAAAAGGGTGTCAGTGTCGGAATCGGACTCTTTATCGCATTTATCGGCCTGCAAAACGGTGGTATCGTAGTTTCAAACAGCTCGACGCTGGTGAGCTATGTCGATTTTACCGCGAACTTCCGCACCGCCGGTATCTGTGCATTGTTAGCGTTAATCGGATTAATGGTTACGGCGATTCTTTATATCAAAAGAGTGAAAGGCTCCATTCTTTTTGGTATTCTGATCACTTGGGTATTGGGAATGCTTTGCCAGGCAGTCGGGCTCTATGTACCGGATGCCGAGAACGGATTCTATTCTCTCTACCCGGCATGGGGAATGACCGACCTCACCTCGATCAAAGATACATTCGGACAATGTTTTCGCGCGGATTTTTCGACGATTAAGATTTTTGACTTTATTGCAATCCTGCTGTCCTTTTTGTTTGTTGATATGTTTGATACACTGGGAACCCTGATCGGTGTGGCAACAAAAGCGGATATGCTCGACAAAAATGGGCGTCTGCCCCGCATCAAACAGGCTCTGCTGGCGGATGCTGTGGCGACTTCAGCCGGCGCGGTGCTTGGTACATCCACTACAACCACGTTTGTAGAGAGCTCTTCCGGCGTGGCGGAGGGCGCGAGGACAGGTCTTGCTTCCGTGGTGACGGGACTGCTGTTTTTGGTTTCCATTTTCCTGTCGCCGATCTTTTGCTCTATTCCAAGCTTTGCCACGGCTCCGGCGTTAATTTTTGTCGGATTTTTGATGATTTCCACCGTGACAAATATTGATTTTAGCGATCTGACAGAGGCAATTCCAGCTTACTTATGCCTGCTGGCAATGCCGTTGATGTACAGCATATCCGAGGGCATTGCCGTCGGTGTGATTTCTTATGTGATTATCAATCTTGCCTGCGGAAAGGCAAAGAAGATCACGCCGCTTATGTATGTGCTGGCAGTATTGTTTATCTGTAAATATATTTTCCTGTAAGACAGATTGTCTTTTGTGAGGCGGCAAGCCTGTTCGTTTGAGCCGCAAGTATGCGATGATAGAATAGAAGTGATAAGAAATATAGGGTATGGAGTTGTCATACCCTATATTTTGTAGTAAATGGAAATGGACAAATTGGGTTTGGAGGAAGAAGATGAATCTTGAGATTGACCGGTGAATATAAAGAACAGCTCTTTGAAATGCTGATAGAATGGAAGAACAAAAAATGGCTGGGTTCCTGACACAACTTTGTTTTGTCTCGATAAAGATAGAATCATTTTTGTAGGGGTTGTTTATATTCGCCATTATTTAAATGATGCGCTATTAAACATTATGGGATTCACTTATAACGTAGAGGCAGTGTGATAAGAAATTATAGATTATTAGCCAAGTTATTTGGATGAATACCTATGAATAGTGGATGCATATTTATTCTATCTTAAAATTATAG
>CAJTYI010000088.1 GCA_910584215.1 uncultured Roseburia sp.
CCGCATTTACTTTGTGAAAAAGTTTAAATTATTAAAAATTTACGATAGAATAAATATGCAACACATAGGAATAATTATTCAGTCAAAACAACGGCTAATAACCTATACAATTATGGCATTTAGTAGTATCGATTTAGGAAAGATTATGACCGGAGGAATACAAATGACAATATTGGCCTGCGACCTTGACAACACACTGATTTATTCTCGCAAGAGGGCGCTGCGTGCGCCGCATTACTGCGTAGAAATATATCGTGGAGAACCCATCACCTATATGACCGATGCGACTGCCGGGCTGCTGAAAAAAGCAGCGGCGGCGGCGCTTTTTGTGCCGGTCACGACCCGCACTGTGGAGCAGTATCAGCGCATTTCATTTCCGATCCGACCGCCGTATGCGCTGGTATGCAACGGCGGCATACTGCTTAAGGGGGAGACGGAGGTCGCCGAGTGGTATGAGGAGAGCAGGCGGCTCGCGCAAGTCGCGCACGGGCAGCTAGAGCGGGCGGAAGAGCTTTTGTGCGCAGATTCGCACCGCAGCTTCGAGCTGCGCAGAGTGCGCGATTTATTTTTATTTACCAAAAGTGATAATCCGGGAGCCACGGTGGCATACTTAACAGAGCGGATGGACATGGACAGAGTGGAAGTTTGTGCCAACGGGTCCAAAATTTATGTGATGCCGGCCGGTCTGACGAAAGGACGGGCTATCCGCCGGCTGAGGCAATATCTTCACGGTGCGGGGGAGGAGATTGGCGCTGTCATCGCCGCCGGCGACAGCATATTTGATGTTTCCATGCTCAAGGAGGCCGATATCGGGTATGCGCCAGAGGAGCTTATGGCGTTCTGTGACCTGCCGCAAACGGTGCACATTTTGGACAGAGAGGACGGCGTTTTTTCGGATGAAATGCTGCGCCGGATTACACAGATCGTTTACAAACATAAACGGTAAATGCCCATGGATTGTGGCGTTGCGCCCGAAATAAATACATTTTCGCCCTAATGAAAAAAATAATTCATCCGATATAATCATCAGAAAAGTATTTCAAGGAAGAAAGGGGATGCCATAATGCGTATAGATGCTTATAATCAGATTGCACAAATATACAAGTCTACAAAACCGGCAAAGGCGCAGAGGACAAAGGATGTCAGCGCAGAACGGGATGAAGTGCAGATTTCATCGTTTGGACGTGAATATCAGATTGCAAAACAGGCAGTGGCAAATGCTTCAGATATCAGGGAAGATAAAGTAGCAAATATTAAGGAAAGAGTCGACTCTGGTAATTATAGCGTGGATGTGAATGATTTCGCGAACAAATTATTAGAAAAATACAATGCATCATTAGTATAAGATGAAAGAGGACAGATTGTGGCAAGTTTGATGGAGGAGCTTTTAACGGCTTTAAAAGAGGAAGAAGACAGATACGTTGCATTGATTGATTTGGCGGCAGAGAAGAAAGAGGCGATTATCAAAGCCGATCTGCCCAAATTAGACGAGATTAACATCAGGGAGGAGCGTATCACGAGCGATATTCTAAACCTCTCCCACAAACGGGCGGGCGTGCTTGGGGATATGGCCACCGTTCTCGGGAAAAACCCGGCGGACATGGATATTACCAAGTTGATCGGCTATTTAAACAGCCAGCCGGTGGAGCAGGAGAAGCTGATTCGCCAACGCGACAGCCTGCTTGCGGCGGGCAGTAAAATGCACGAGGCCAATCAGCAGAATCAGATTCTTTTACAACAGGCATTGGAAATGGTAGAGTTTGACCTTACCTTGCTAAGAAGCATGAAGCAGGCACCGGAGACTGCCAACTATGACAAGAACGCTTACAATACGGGGGCGTTGCTTGGCAGCAGCGGCTTCGACGCAAAACAATAGCACATGAATAAAGCAGGGAGGACAATACCGTGGCAAATGGTTTTGGAAGTTTATTTATCGGCGTAGCAGGCCTTCAGACCAGTCAGAACGGTCTGAATATTACCTCGAACAATTTAGCAAACGTAGACACGAAAGGCTATGTGCGCCAGAGAGTTTTTCAGACAGATCGCAATTATATCGTCTTTGATACTACGGCAGCGGTCAGTAAGCAGCAGTCCGGTTTGGGCGTGCAGATCGGTGACGTGTTACATACCAGAGACGTCTTTTTGGATAAATCTTACCGTGCTACTTATGCGAGGCAGGAGTTTTATCAGACAACCTATGAGGCAATCAATGAGGTGGAGAATTATTTCCAGGAGCTTGAGGGCATGGCGTTTCAGGACGCCTTAGAGGACTTCTGGGTCTCTTTTGCAGAGTTGTCGAAAGCGCCGGATGAGGGTATTTATCAGAATCTGGTCGTACAAAAAGCTCAGCTTTTCTTGAGTAGGGCGTCCGCAGTATATCAGGGACTGCAGGATTACCAGTATACAGTTAATACACAGATCAGCGATGATATCGATCGTATCAATGAGATCGGTAAGACAATCTTTGACCTAAATGAGCAGATTTTAAAAATAGAAGCGCCCGGCATTGAGACGGCGATGACGCTGCGTGATGCCAGAGATCAGCTTTTGGATGAACTCTCCGGTCTGGTGGATGTCTCCTATCATGAGACCTCAGACGGTATTTTAAAAATCAGCATCGAGGGTACAGAGTTTATCAATGAGGCGCGTTTTAATGAGGTTGGGCAGTACCGTGACCCCGTGAGCGGCTTTGTGACACCGTATTGGCCGCATCTTTCTGATGAGAACAGAGGCGAATATACCTATATGTTCAATTTTAAGAGAGATATCTCACCCGAGAATCAAAATGACAAGGGCGGATTAAAGGCATTGATTCTGGCGCGCGGAGACAAACTGGCAAACTATTCGGATGTGGAAGACATGGACAGGGACGTGTACAATGACACCACTGCAATGTCTGTCATGCTGCGTGCAGAGTCACAGCTAGATCAGTTGATTCACAAGATTGTCACCGGCATCAACGATATATTTGCGCCGAATACGGAGGCATCCAACCTCATCGAGGATTGGGATGCGGACGGCACTAAGACTGTGCGTGATTCCAAGGGCAATGAGATCATTATCCGGCGTGATACCAAGCTGCTCGACGCCGAGAATTGTCCGGTTGGTTCAGACCGCACCCTACCGCCGCGCGAATTGTTTACCCGCATCGGCTGTGAGCGCTATACGGAAGTTACGGATGAAGACGGCAACACATATTACTTATACAATGAAGAGGATTTGAATGACACGACCAAGATGTACACCTTGCAGAGCATTAGTATCAACGAAGATCTAAAGCTAGACCAATCGCTGATGCCGCATCTGACGCAGGATCAGAATCAAAAGATGGTAGATCAGGATATGGCGGAGGCGTTAGTGGAGTTGTGGGAGAAGCTTGACTATAACTTAAACCCCAATGATCTGCGCGGGATTAATTTCAAGACATATTATCAGAGCATGGTTGACGAGATGGCGGTGTTTGGCGATATTTATGGATCGACCGGAGATAGCCTAGAGGGAACCGTTCTCGCGATCGACAACGCCAGACAGCGGGTGGTGGGCGTCTCCTCCGACGAGGAGCTCGTGAGCATGATTAAGTTCCAAAATGCTTACAACGCATCCAGCCGTTTTATCAATGTAATTAACGAGATGATAGAAACCCTGATTACGCAGCTGGGATAAGGTAGAGTAGGGAGGAATAATATATGCCATCAACATTTTTTGGATTGACAATTGCCGCATCCGGTATGAACGCATATCAGGTTGCATTAAATACAAGCGCACAAAATATATCCAATTCCCAGACGGTGGGATACAGCAGGCAGCAGGCCAACCGTGTCGCTTCCGATGCGCTGCGCGCGCATGCAGCATACGGTTCAATGGGGACCGGTGTCACGACTACCTCAATCAAGCAGGTGCGCAATCTCTATTATGATGAAAAATATTGGTATAATCAGTCATCGCTCGGCTTGTACGAGACGAGATTAGAATACTTAATGCAGATTGAAAATTATTTTATTGATGATGAGGATAAAACACAGGAAGGTTTTACCACCATTTTGGGGGATATGTTCAATAATCTGGACAGCTTGGGCGATGGCGCGGGCGATGTCAGCACCAGACAACAGTTTATCGGCAGCGCTCAGAAGCTTTGCGCCTATTTTAACAGTGTGGCTAACGGATTGAGCGACATCCAGAACAGCGCCAACGAGGAGATCAAGTCCACGGTGGAGAACATTAACTCAATTGCGGAAAAGATTGCTCTGTTGAATCAGCAGATCAATGTCATTGAAGTGCAGGGCGGTTATGCCAATGAGCTGCGCGACCAGAGGGCGCTGCTCGTAGACGAGTTGTCCAAAATCGTTCCGATTGAGGCAAAGGAGGCGCCGGTCACCAATTCCAACTATCCGGACATGAAGACGGGAGGTTCCTACTACACGGTAAAGATCGATGGCCAGGTGCTGGTGGACACCTTTGAGTACAACACATTGGTCTGTGTCGCGAGAGAAAATAAGATCAATCAGAGTGACAATGACGGGCTGTATCAGATTAAGTGGGAGAAGACCGGCAATTCATTCTACGCGGGTAATCCGGGTATGTCAGGTTCCCTGAAAGCGCTGTTTGATATCCGCGACGGCAATAACGGCGAGAATTTCCGCGGCGTGGCGCGTGTGGAGGACGGCAGTACAATAAAAGTTGTAAGTCCTTCGCTCGACACGGTGGAGCTGATGACGATGCCGGAGCGCGGCCTATTGACGATCAATGGTAGGGATTACAAATATGACGGCTTTACGATCGAAAAAGACGAGGACGGCAATGTGGTTTCCTACACCTTTAATTTGGAGGAAGGACTTTCGGTGGAGGAGCGTACGAAAGTGGACGGCATGAGAGCACAGATCGGTTCTTCCGTTGACTCGATGGGTATACCGTATTACATGGCACAGATGAATACGTTTTTGCGCTCATTCTGTGAGAAATTTAATGATATCCTCAAAAAGGGAGAGGATTTGGATGGTGTAGCGACTGACTATTACGCATTTTTTACTGCGGCGGATGGTGTCACCGGCGAGGAACATGTTTTTGGCGAGGAGGCGACCGACTGCAACAAGGACAGTTACTATAAGCTGACGGCCCTGAACATTTGTGTTTCCAGCGTTGTCACCAAGAATCCGGCAAAGCTCGGCACGACGGTGCATGACCTTGAGAGTATCGGTGTAGATGCCTATGATATTATCGATGAGTTGGAGAAATTAAAGAATGGCGTGGTGCTTTACCGCGGCGGTACGGCGGAAGACTTCCTCAAATGTATCACCTCTGATATCTCGGTGGATGCGCAGGAGTCCGATATTTTTTACACAAATTATCTCAACATCACCAACGCGATTCAGACACAGCGTATGTCGATCTCCGGCGTAGACCAGGACGAGGAGGCGTTGGACCTGATTAAGTTCCAGAACGCGTACAATTTGTCATCCAAGATGATCTCGGTCATGGCGGAAGTCTATGACAGGCTGATCACTCAGACCGGCGTTTAAAGCATAAATAGAATGGAGGTTTTACGATGCGTATTACAAATAATATGATTTTGCACAATACATCCAGCAATATCAACGGAAATAAGATCAACGTAGACAAGATGAATAACCAGATGTCCTCCGAGAAGAAGATTCAGAGGCCGTCCGAGGACCCGGTGATTGCCATCCGCTCCCTGCGCCTGCGCAGTGCGTTAAGCGAAATCAATCAGTATTATACCAGAAATATTCCTGATGCCGAGTCATGGCTGGAGGTTACGGAGACCGCGATCACCAATATGGAAAAGACGGTTGCCGCCGTGAGAGATCAGTGTGTGGCCGGTACAAACGATCCGCTGACCGATGAGGACCGCAGCACGATCTTAGAGCAGATGAATAAGCTGCGTGAGCAGGCGTATGCGGAAGGCAACGCCGATTATGCGGGAAGAAGCGTATTCACCGGTTTTCATACCGACCAGAAGCTGACTTTTATGACAGAAGACAAAAAGACCAAGTATGAGATCACACAGAAGTTATCGTATAAAAATATTGAAGAGTTCCGTTATCACAGCGGTGACGTGACGATGCCGAACACGGCGGACGAGGTGGAGAACAATCCGATTTCCGATCCGGACGAGGCGGTATTTCAGAGGCTTCGCTTAAGCTATAACAAAGTGGACGCTGACATCACGATCAATTATACACAGCCCGGCATTGACGGCGCAACGGGAGAGCCGGTCGTCAATGAAGTGGCGCTGACGCCGACCGTGTATGAGCGTTATTCTGACTGGGCGGCAGCCAACGGCGGCACCTATGCGATTCCCGACGGAGAGGCAGTTTTCATTCAGGAGACGGGTGAGCTGATTTTCAGCGACAGTCTGGCGGCATCGCTAAAGGGCGACAAATCAGAAATCACGATCGAATATTCCAAGACCGGATTTTCCAAAGGCGAGGTGCGCCCGGAGTATTACTATGACTGTAAAAATGTCACAGACCCGGCCAATCCGATCACATACACAAAGTTTGACGAGAACGGCAAAGAGATCTATCAGGATATTAATTACCGTATATCCGGCAGCCAGACGTTAAATGTCAACACCAGCGCGTCCGATGTTTTTGACGCTAATCTGGGCAGAGACATGGACGAGATGATCATTGCGGTGGAGCGCGGGATTAATGCTGCCAAGAAGGTAAGCGACTTAAAAGAAATGGCGAAGATGGAGGAGTATTCCTCACCGGAATCCCAGGCGAAGCTCAAAAAGTGGATTGCTGCGGCTGAGAAAGAGAGCGCCTACGCAGATGCTAACATACAAAAACTCTACAATTCCTACATCGGTAAATGCGATACCTATTTGAATAAAATAAATCTTGCTTTAACGACTGTGGGAACAAAGGGAGACACGTTAGAGCTGGTTAAAGGGCGCATGGCAAATGAAAAAACTTCTATGGAGGGACTGCTCTCAACCAATGAGGACAGAGAGCTTTCCGATATCATCATCGACTATACGGCTGCATACAATGCATATCAGGCGTCATTGCAGGCGGGAGCAAAAGTAAACCAGAATACCTTGTTAAATTATATTTAAATCGAAGCGAATAGCGCAGAATGAACGAAATATATGGATGCACAAGGGTGGGCGACAGGGAGGACAGAATGAAAGCGAATACGAGATTGTTTGGTGAGATCGATATCGCGGACGAAAAGATTATTACACTTGAGTCCGGTATGATTGGATTTCCGGAGCTGCAAAAATTTACATTGATTTATGACGAGGAGAAAAATGATTCATTGATTCGCTGGTTTCAGTCCATGGATGATCCGCAGGTGGCATTTCCGGTGATTGAGCCGAGCCGGCTGTTTCCCAGCTACTCTCCGACCGTCGATAACAGTATGTTGGAATCGTTAGGAGAGATGAAAGACGAGAGCGTCTATCTGCTCAACACGATCACGGTTCCGAAGGATATTGAAAAGATGGCCGTCAACTTAAAAGCGCCCATCATCATCAACACTGATACCCGCAAAGGCTGCCAGCTGATTGTGGAGGATGACTATCCGGTGAAGCGTCCGATTTACCGGCTTTTGAAAGAGAAAAAAGAAAAGGCGGGTGAATAGTATGCTGGCATTGACGAGAAAAAAGGGAGAGTCTCTAGTAATCAACAACAACATTGAAGTTACCGTGCTCGAGATTCGGGGCGATCAGATCAAGCTCGGAATCAGCGCGCCCAAGGAAGTTCCTGTTTACCGCAAAGAACTTTACGTTCAAATTCAAGAAGAGAATAAAAACGCTCTGGATGCGGAGGCGTTTGAGGCTTTGAAGAATTTTTTATAATTTCCATCTCTGCAAGAAGTTTCATACTTTCATAGATGAAAGGTTAAGTTCATATATAATGTTCCGATATATAAAAATAGGAAAGTATATACGGGAACATTTTGTAATATCACATGGAGGTGGTTGAAAATGGCAATCGAAGCAGTGAAGTTAAAGGATGCATCCATGTATCAGGGAAGTACGGGTGCACAGACTCTAGAGCGGGCGGTGGCGGTAAAAGCACAGGCCGAACCAGAGAATTACGCAGTGGGCAGTAAGCGGGAAAATTTCAAGACAGATGACAATGGCGGCAAAGCCGCAAAAGGTCCGAACGCCAAGAATGAGAACGGTTCTGCCAACAGCGAGCAGTTAAAAAGCGCTGTCAGCGACTTAAACAAAAAGATGAATAATTCAGAAGCGGTCTTTGGGATTCATGAGGATACAAACCGTGTGATGATTAAGATCGTGGATAAGGATTCCAAGAAAGTGTTGAAAGAATATCCGGCGGAGGAAACTTTGGATATGATAGCCAAAGCGTGGGAGCTTGCCGGTCTCATGGTTGATGAAAAGAGATAATGGAGGGAAAAACGTATGCCAGTTAGACTAACAGGATTAAATTCCGGTCTTGATACCGAAGCTCTGGTGTCGGAACTTGTTTCCGCATACCGCACAAAGACGCAGAAGTATACAAAAGCACAGACGAAATTGACATGGAAACAGAGCGCATGGTCCGCTCTGAATACAAAGATTAATAATTTTTACAAAAGCGTCGGCAATCTGCGCTTTACATCTGCCTATAAGATGAAAAAAGCCAGTGTTTCCGATGCCACCAAAGCTTCCGTCAGCGTATCGTCCGCTGCTGTAAACGGGACACAGACGTTAGAGATCACCCAGACGGCAAAGGCGGGGTATCTGACAGGAGCAAAGCTTGGGAAAGGTACAAACGGTTCCACGAAGCTTTCTGATTTGGGAATTACGGAGGATTCTACCATCAGCGTGACGGCGGGCGGTAAAACTTCCAATATCAAGATCAACGGTGAAACGACGATCAACGGTTTGGTGGAGTCTTTGAATAGCGCCGGTGTGAAGGCGAGTTTTGATGCGACCAACCATCGCTTTTTTATCTCGGCGAAAGATACGGGCAAAGACAGCGATTTTTCATTGACGGCCGCAGACAGCAAGGGTATGGATGCGCTGACAAAGCTTGGCGTCAATGTCTCATCGGCAGCCAATACCGAATCTTATGAGTTATTTGCAGCCTATGCGCGCAACACTTCCGGCGGGGCTTACTTTGTAAAGACGGACAACGGCGACGGTACATTTTCTTATACGACCAATGGAACATACGACAGCACGGCGACCGAGAATTATATTACGAGTCTGCGCCAGCAGATGGCGGATAAGTCTCAGGAGAATACGACGCTCACGGCCAACATTGGCTATGCCAATGCCTATAAGGGCGTGGAGGATGTGCATAAAAAGTTTACCACAGAGAATGGCGGCACCGAGGCTGAGTGGGAGCTGTTCCAGAAACTGTTGAACCGCTCCGATCTCAATACTACCTACACAGATGAGAGCGGTACGTCCTACTCGATCAAAGATAACGGCGACGGTACTTATACTGCCACCTATACGGATGCGAGCGGCACAGAACAGAGCGCTTCTGTCACCAAAAACGGCGACAAGTATACGATGACGGACGGCACCGAACTCACGCATGCGGCGGTGCGCCATGCAGAGCTGGCAGTGAAAGCCGGCTTGGCGACGCATACGGTGGATGATGACGGTTCCGATTCTTACAATCTTGACGGTGCGGCAATCGGCACTTTGCGCAACAATCTGGCTGTTAAGAAAGAATACGAGGATGAGGTACAGGAGGGGCTTGATGCAGGCACGCAGGCAGGCGCTGACAATAAGGCTACGATGGACGCCATCAAGGCTGCCTATGAGGGTACATCTGCGGACGGTAAAAGCATCGATGATCTGACAAAAGAATGGAGTCAGACAATCTCCGCAAACAAAGCATTTATTGATGAACATGCTGCGATCGCAGACGACACACAGTCACCGTCATTTTTGGCGTCAAAAGCGGAGGCTTCCGCGGAAGCGCTGCTCAATCCGTCTGTTTCCAACGGCGCGGTTCGTGTCGATGGCCAGGATGCGACTATTTTGCTCAACGGCGCAGAGTTTACGTCTTCCACCAACCAGTTTGACATTAACGGATTGACGATCAATGCACTGGCGAAGACCGACGGTGAGATCACGATCACAACAGACGACGATGTGACGGGATTGTATGATAAGATTAAAGACTTCCTGACAAGCTACAATGCGCTGATCAATGAGATGACGGCTCTTTACAATGCGCCATCCGCTAAGGGTTACGAGCCGCTGACCGATGAAGAGAAGAGTGCAATGTCAGATGCGGAGGTGGAGAAATGGGAGTCAAAGATCAAAGATTCCATTTTGCGCCGCGACGATACGCTCAACGGTATCATCAATCTTATGACAACGTCCATGTCTCGTTCCTACACAGTGGACGGCAAGCGTTGCAGCCTTGCAAGTTTTGGTATTCAGACATTGGGTATTTTTGATTCTGCCGTAAACCAGCAGAATGCATACCATATCAACGGTGATGAGGATGATGCGTCGTCCTCTGCGAAACAGGATAAATTGATGGCTGCCTTAAAGTCCGACCCGGACAGCGTCGTTGAGTTTATGAAGCAGCTGGCGGACGGCCTTTATAAATCGCTTGACAAGAAGATGACCAGTAATCAGATGAGAAGTAAATACACGGTCTACAACGATAAAGAGATGGCGAGCGAGTACAGTGACTATACGGACACCATCACGAAGTGGGAAGAAAAACTTCAGAAAATGGAGGATTCGTATTACAAGAAGTTTTCCGCGATGGAGACGGCACTGGCAAAATTACAGAGCCAGCAGTCACAGCTCTCCGGTTTGCTCGGCATGTAATTGTAGTCTTGCATATGGTTCGATTTTCTGATATAGTAGTTATGCGGGCAACCGCGTCGACGATTAGTGAATAATAATTGATGTACAGAGATAATAGCAATTTGCCGCAGGCGTGGTCTGCGGCAAATTGACACTCGGATTGGAATGATATGCGGGCATAAGTACATGGAGGTTGAGTATGCTAAATAATAATGGGTATGCGGCTTACGCAAAAAATAAGATTATGACGGCCTCTCCGGCGGAGTTGACGTTGATGCTCTATGAAGGGGCGATCAAATTTTGTAATCTTGCGATTACGGCTGTCGAAAAGAATGATTATGAGCAGGCGAATACGAATATCCAGAAAGTGGAAAACATTATCACGGAGTTTCAGGCGACTTTAGACAAGCGGTATCCGGTGGCAAAAGATTTCAACAACGTATATTCTTATCTTCAGCAGAGATTGTTGCAGGCAAACATCAAAAAAGATGTGGAGATATTGGAAGAAGTGCTGGGACATTTGCGCACGCTTCGTGACACCTGGAAAGAGATCATGAAAATGACACCGCATAAACCATCCGGGGCACAGATCGATATTTCATAAAATTATGTCTTATGCAGACAACGGATGCCCTGTATGGGGACATCCGGGAAGTACTGGCGTGCCGTACCATTGGGAGGTATTTTGGAAGCAAATTATATAGAGATAATGCTGCAAAGCCTTTTAAAGAAAAAGAGACTTTTGGAGCAGATCATAGAATTAAATAAAGAACAGAAGCTCATGCTGCAGGACCCGAATCTGGATGTAGATGATTTTGAGCAGAATATGAACCGCAAGGGAAGGATTATCGATGATGTCAATCTGTTGGACGACGGGTTTGAGCAGCTCTATGCGAGGGTAAAAGAGGAATTAAATCTTCACAAAGACCAATATGCAGAGCAGATACGCAAAATGCAGGAAATCATCCGGGAGCTTTCCGCGTTGCATGTGTCGATAGAGACACAGGAACAGAGAAACAAAGTTTTGGTGGAGCAAAAGTTTGACACGGTCCGCAAGCAGGTAAAGTCTGTGCGCAACAGTCAGAAAGTCGTAAAGCAATATTACGATAATATGGTTAAGCTGAATCAGGCTGTACCACAGTATGTGGATGATAAAAAATGATACATAACTGAGGCGGAATACTATATCGTTGTTTTTTGAGGCGCAGTGTTTCCGCGATAAAGAGCGATAGTTTTTAGTTGGGTAACAGAATAAAATATTGTCATCAGATATTTTATTTTAGTTATAAAGTATCGGAGGTTATCTCCGATATATATTGCAAGTAGACGAAGTGTTGCAAAAAGGCAGTGTTTTGCGGAGCGTACGGCTGTGAGACATTTGTCGTGCAGCGCCTTTCGTTACTCGTCAAAAGTTTCTATTTGTGAAACAAAAAAAGGCGGCATGGAAGCCGCGACATATTCAAGGAGGAATATATTATGGTAGTACAGCACAATATGCAGGCGATGAACTCTAACAGACAGTTAGGCATCACAACAGGACAGCAGGCAAAATCTACAGAGAAATTATCTTCTGGATACAGAATCAACCGTGCAGCAGATGATGCAGCAGGTTTGACAATTTCTGAGAAGATGAGAAACCAGATCCGTGGATTAAATAAAGCATCTTCTAACGCACAGGATGGTGTTTCTTTGATTCAGACCGCTGAGGGTGCATTAAACGAGACTCACTCTATCTTACAGCGTATGAACGAGCTCGCTACACAGGCAGCGAACGACACCAACACCACATCTGACAGAAATGCTATCCAGGCTGAGATGAACCAGTTGGCATCTGAGATCAACAGAATTCAGTCTACAACACAGTTCAACACACAGAACCTGTTAGACGGTTCTTTCACCGGAAAGAACTTACAGGTAGGTGCATTAAGCGGAC
>CAJTYI010000089.1 GCA_910584215.1 uncultured Roseburia sp.
TATAACCAAATACGCCGATATGTTCGGTTTGAATGAGACGACCGGCATTGAGATCGAGGAGAGCGCCCCGCATGTGGCGGATGATTTCCCGGTTATGGCGGCGATCGGACAGAGTAACAATAAATACAGTACTGTGCAGCTCGCGCGTTATGTGACCGCAGTTGCAAACAGCGGTACGGTGTACGACTATACGCTGTTAAACCGCCTCGAAGATTCTCAGGGCAACGTACTTGAGACATTTGAGCCGAAAGTCCGCAATACCATCGACGTGCTGGATGCCAATCAGTGGAACAGTATTCATACCGGTATGCGCATGGTCGTGGAAAATAACAGGGCATTTAAAGATTTTCCTATCACGGCGGCGGGTAAGACCGGAACGGCGCAGCAGATTCCGACAAGGCCTAATCACGCGCTTTTTGTGGGTTATGCGCCCTATGAGCAGCCGGAAATATCGATCGCTGCCCGCATCGCTTACGGATATACTTCCAGCAACGCGGCGGATTTGGTGCGCAATGTGCTCTCATATTACTTTAACGTAGAAAATCATGATGAGTTGTTGAGCGGCGAGGCGACCGACATCACATCTGCCGGCACGAACACGTTTGCCGATTAGGATAATAAGGCCATGAATTTTCATGGATTATTATAAATATATAAACAGGAGGTCTCCCTTATGGGTGAAGTAATTACGTTTACTTCAGGAAAAGGCGGGGTTGGCAAAACAACGACTACAGCCAACGTCGGCGTAGGACTTTCACTGTTAGATAAAAAGGTAGTATTGGTGGACACCGATATCGGCCTAAGGAACCTTGATGTAGTCATGGGACTCGAGAACCGGATTCTCTACAATCTGGTCGATGTCCTAAGCGGCAGATGCCGCGTGAAACAGGCGGTGCTTAAGGACAAGCGTTATCCGAATCTGTCCATCATACCGTCCTCCTGCGCCAAGGGCGCAGCAATCGGAATCAATGAAAAACAAATGAAAAATCTTTTGAAAGACTTGCGCAGAGATTATGATTTTGTGCTGATCGACAGTCCGGCGGGGATTGAACATGGGTTTGACCTCGCCACCTGCGATTGCGACCGCGCTATCATAGTGACGACCCCGCAGGTGGCGGCAATCCACGATGCGGACTGCGTGCTCTCCATTTTAAAGAAGCGGGCGGTCAAGGAGGTGAATATTCTTATCAACAGTTTTCGGCGGCAGATGGTCAAAGACGGGGATATGCTCGATGTGGCCGATATCTGTGAACTGTTCGACGCCAAGCTGATCGGCGTCGTGTTGGAAGATGAAGCAATCATTGTATCCCAGAACCGGGGGGAGCCGGTGATGGGCAAACATACTGTATCGGAGGAATGTTATATCAATATTGCGCGCAGACTATGTAAAGAGGAGCTTCCGATTCCGGATTACATAAGGCATAAAAGTATTTTTTCACGAATATTTTTCAGCAAAAATACTGCCGGAAAGCTGGTGTAGCCATGTGGAAAAGAGCGAGCGGGGAAGGGATCTTCGGGAGAAACCGCAGATTCCATCATACCTCCAAAAATGTTGCGAAAGAGCGGCTGCGTCTGATGATGGAAGCCCAAAGACAACGTCTGGATGAAGATGTGCTAAACCAGATTCGGCAGGAAATTGGAACGGTAATCACAAAGTATGTGGATATCGAGCTGGAGAATGTCGAGGTGAAAGTGATTTTAAAGGATTACAAAAAGAGAGAAACGTATGTTGAAACAATATAAACTGAAAAATTACAAGTTTACATTGATATTGTTTGTGGTAATACTCAACATTCTGGGTATCATGCTGATCGGAAGCGCCAGTCCGAGCGACCAGAAAAAGCAATTGTTTGGTATGGTGTCGGGGCTTGTGATCATGTTTGTCATTTCCCTGATTGATTACAGTTTTATTTTAAAATTTTCCTGGCTGATCTACCTGATGGGGATTGTGATGCTGGTGTTAGTGTTTGTGGCTGGCGACGGGGCGAAAGGCGCACAGCGCTGGTTTGAAATCGGCGGTTTTCGCTTTCAGCCCTCCGAGCTTGCCAAGGTGCTTCTGATCTTGTTTTTTGCCTATTTTTTTATGAAACATGAGGAAAAAATCAACACCTTTGGGGTAGTAGTCGGGTCTATCGTGCTTGTGGCGGTTCCGCTTGGACTCATCATGGCGCAGCCCAACCTTTCGATGACGATCATCATCACCCTCATTTTCTGCTTCATACTGTTTGCGGCGGGATTGAGTTATAAAGTGGTGGTTGGCGTGCTTGCGACCTGTGTGCCGTCGGGATTGATTTTGCTTGTACTCATTATTCAGGACAAGTTTCCCCTGATTCGTCCCTATCAGCTGGGACGGATTATGGGGTGGCTGTATCCCGATGAATATCCTGATATCGCCTACCAGCAGCAGAATTCGATCATGGCGATCGGCTCCGGCCAGTTGTGGGGAAAAGGGTTGAACAATACGGACCCAACCTCGGTGAAAAACGGCAAATTTATCCTGGAACCGCAGAACGATTTTATTTTTGCGGTGGCGGGGGAAGAGCTGGGGTTTATCGGTACGGCCGTCATTATAATTCTCTTGCTTTTCATCACGTTAGAGTGTATATTTATTGCTAGAAAGGCAAAAGACATGGCGGGTTATCTCATCTGCTGCGGGGTGGCTGCAATGATAGGGTTTCAGAGCTTTGTAAATATTGGGGTTGCAAGCGGCCTGTTACCGAATACGGGGGTGACGCTGCCGTTTGTCAGTTATGGTTTGACTTCGCTGTGGTCGCTCTATATGGGCATAGGTTTTGTGCTGAATGTGGGGCTTCAGCCGAAAAAATACTAGGAGAAGGACGTGGACTATATGAACATAGGACTAATCGCACACGATTCTAAGAAAAAACTCATGCAGAATTTTTGTATTGCATATCGGGGGATTTTATGTAAACATGAATTATTCGCAACGGGGACAACGGGGAGACTGATTGAGGAAGTGACAAATCTTAACATTCATAAGTATCTGGCGGGACATTTAGGCGGTGCACAGCAGTTGTCTGCTCAGATTGAACACAATGAGATCGATCTTGTGATTTTTCTGCGCGAACCGCTGACGCCGAAATCACACGAGCCGGACGTCAACAATGCAGTGAAAATCTGCGATACATACAATATTCCACTGGCAACGAATCTTGCCACGGCAGAACTGTTAATCAGAGCGTTAGACAGAGGAGATTTAGAGTGGCGTGAAATGTACAAATAAGATATGTGTGACAATGCTTTTGCTCGTCTGCGTTATGATGGCGGGCTGCGGCAATAAAGCGCCGGAGCTTGAGAGAACCTATGATATTTACCGCACGGCGGTGGCAGCGGGAGCTGCCAGCACCCAAAGCGCCGGAGGCGGAGGCTTTTTTGCGGAGGAGCTGTGCGTCGCGCCCGATGTGGAACTTGGAACGGGCGAGACAACCTCACAGGTGGCGGACGGCGCAGGGGTGTTTAATTTAGCGACGAAGAGTGTCACTTATGAGAAAAATATATATAAAAAGTTGTATCCGGCCAGCACGACAAAGATTTTGACTGCGTATCTGGTATTAAAGTACTGTGACGATCTGGGCACCATCGCGACGGTCAGTGAAAACGCGGTCAACCAGGCGGCCGATTCCTCGGTGTGCGGGCTGAAAGCCGGCGATATCATCAGCGTGCGGGATTTGCTCTATGGCTTGATGCTGCGCAGTGGAAACGACGCCGCGATCGTTCTCGCAGAACAGCTTTCCGGCAGCGTAGAACAGTTTGCCGAACTGATGAATCAGGAGGCGCTGGCGCTAGGAGCGACACAGTCCCATTTCGTCAATCCCAACGGGCTCCCGGCAGAGGGACACTATACGTCAGTTTATGACCTGTATCTGATGTTTCACGAGGCTCTTAAGGACGAACGTTTCGTTGAACTGATCAGTGCCACGTCGTACAGCGTTTCTTATCAGGACGCGGCGGGAAATACGGTCGAGAAGGAATGGGAAAATACCAACCAATATTTCACAGGGTATGCCACGCCCCCGGAAGGGATCACCGTGATCGGCGGCAAGACTGGGACGACTGGCGAGGCCGGGTATTGTCTGGTTCTTTACGCCAAAAATCAAAAAGGAGAGCCGCTCATTTCGATTGTGTTAAAGGCAGACGGAAAAGCAAATCTTTATCTGTTGATGAATGAGATGCTCAAAGGGTATGCATAGCGCCGGAAACAAACTGGCAGGAAGAAGCGTGCGGGTATCGTCACAAAAAACTTTTAGGTTAAGGTTGTAATTTATAGTGAAATGTACTATAATTATCCTATATTATCATATGTTTTTATACAATGTGATAAAAGCAACCCATGTATAAGGCAGATATGCAGGAGGAAACAAGTATGGTAGAAATTATATCAGGAGAGAAGGGCAAAGGCAAGACGAAAGCACTGTTGGATAAAGTGAACGCATCCGTCGCCTCAACCTCGGGTAATATAGTCTATCTTGATAAGAATCAGAAACATATGTTTGAGCTTAATAACAAAGTTAGACTGATCAACGTCACCGATTATCCGCTCGATGACTGCGATATGTTTCTCGGTTTTGTTTGTGGCATTGTATCGCAGGATCACGATCTCGAAGAGATGTATCTCGACAGCTTTCTCACGATTGCATTTATCAAAGAGGACTGGCAGCTTTCCCACGCTTTTGGCAAGCTTGAAGAGATTAGCGAAAAATATAATGTCAACTTTGTATTAAGCATTTCTAAGGACAAAGAAAGCCTTCCAGAGTGCATGAGTGAGAACATTATCCTCTCTCTGTAAGACAGAAAGCAAAGTGAACTGCCCGTTTAGCGGACAGCGTGCGATGCGAAATGTCCGTATGTTACATCAAAAGATAAGAGCAGTATGGAGCCACACGTTTGCACGAGTGGCTCTTTTTCATGTTTGTTGTCGTTTTCCTTAAGATTCGCTCGAACGGATACGTCCAAACAAACTGATGAGATATAATCCGCCGATTCCGACAATCGCGTATATAATTCTTGAGAACCAGGACATATTGCCGAAAATAAATGCAACTAAGTCAAATTGGAAAAATCCGATTAATCCCCAATTCACAGCACCGATGATTACCAAGGTAAGTAACGTGTAATCAAGCCAATGTGTATTCATAAGTTTACCCTCCTTTTTCTCGCACCGTCTCTTTTTCTGTGGATGCACCTATGATTTTCGTGAAGAGAACGGTACAGGTACCATAGTAGTGTAACAGTTGAGAGAAACAATGCGCAGATAATGCGCATAATTGTCTGCACTGTTATTAGTAGTCTGCACTGGAAAAAAAGATTTTATACATATAAAGTTGTTTTATTTGGAAAAAAATGATAAAATAGAAATAAGGTTTATTTTTTGTATGGAGGATTTTTTTTGAGACAGAATAAAAAGGTTGTAAAATATAAAAAGCCTTTCCATATTAATATCGGCGTCATTGTGTTTACATTTATTTTTATCTATCTTGTATACAATGTGTTTGCATATATGACAAGTACCCATATATCGATCTACGAGGTGGAACAGGGAACGATTGCCGAGAATAATGTCTACCGTGGGCTGGTACTCCGTCAGGAGCAGATCTATCAATCGGACTATAGCGGTGTCCTCAATTACTATGTAAAAGAGGCGTCGAAGGTCAATAACAAGACACTGGTGTATTCGGTGGACGAGAGCGGCAATGTCTCCAAAATGATCGATGAGGTGGGCAAAAAAAATGTCAATGCCGATACGCTTGCCGTGCTTGAAGAGGATATCTTTGACTTTCAGGCATCTTACCAGTCTCTCAATTTTTACAATGTATATTCGTTTAAGGATAATCTGACCTCTTCTTTGAATGAGGCGCTCAGTCTCGGCGCCTTGGAGAGTATTTCCGACTACGCCGCCAATGCCCAAAACCATAACACCTTCCATACGGTGTCCGCCGTGGAGGACGGCGTCGTAGTCTACTACACGGACGGCTATGAAAATGTGACGCTTGAGAGTTTTCAAGCGGACATGTTTGACGAGTCTGCTTATGTTAAGAACAGCATGACAAAAACAGGGTCAGTTCAGTCGGGAGCGCCTGCGTACAAGCTGATTACAAGCGAATTTTGGCAGATTGTGGTTCCGATACCGGAAGAGTTAAAGAGCAAACTGCCGACGGACGGTTTCATACAAATCCGCTTTTTAAAGGACAATAAGATTATGAATACCGGCTTTACGCTGATGCAGAGGGGTGTGCACGATTATCTGATATTGGAACTTAAAAACAGTATGATCCGCTATGCAAAAGACCGCTATCTGGAGGTAGAGCTTTTGCTGAGCGAGGAGACCGGATTAAAAATCCCCAATACCTGTATCACAGAAAAAGAATTTTTTACGATTCCTGCTGTCTATTTTACCACCAACACAGAGACCGGGGAACAGAGTTTATTGGTGGAGCGCAGGGACGATAAGGGCAACCTGACCTCAGAGCAGTTAAGCCCGACCGTATATTACCAGTCCGAGCAATATTATTATATCGACAGTGAAGAGGTCAAAAGCGGGGAACGCCTGCTCAAACTTGATTCAAATGACAGTTATATTGTCGGTTCCGAGACCGCGCTGTTAAAAGGCGTTTACAATATCAATAAGGGTTACGCCGTGTTTAAGCAGATCGATATTCTCTATCAGAATGAGGAGTATTCGATTGTCAAGACCGGTACAACCTACGGAATATCGCTGTATGATCATCTGGCCTTAGACGGCAGCAAGATATCGGAGCATGAGCTGATTAACGGTAAATAGTTTGAAACGGATTTCTAAAACTCATGCGGTTTCTGAAGCATATCAGTGACAGCATATCCAAACATAAGTTTCATCATTTGACAGAATGAGAACGAAATAATATATAATACCAGGAAGATTAAAGGAGTAGACGATGTTAAAAGATAATCTAAAAACAGTGGAAGAGAACATTAATCTGGCATGTGCGAAGTGTGGCAGAGACCGCAGTGAAGTGACGCTGATCGCAGTCAGCAAGACAAAACCGCTCGAGATGTTAGAGGAGATTTATGAGGCAGGCGCAAGAAATTTCGGGGAAAACAAGGTGCAGGAGCTTTGCGACAAGATCGAGCTGATGCCAAACGATGTAGAGTGGCATATGATCGGGCACTTGCAGCGCAATAAAGTAAAGTATATTGTGGGAAGAACGTCATTGATTCACTCTGTGGATACCTACCGCCTGGCGGAAGAGATAAATGTTCAGGCAAAGAAGAAAAATGTGACAGTTCCTATCTTAGTGGAGGTCAATATTGCGGATGAGGAGACGAAGTTTGGCACCAGCGCGTCAGACGCTATCCTGTTGGTGGAGGAGATCGCTTCGCTGGAAAATGTTGCGGTTAAGGGACTGATGACCGTTGCGCCGAATGTGTCAAATCCGGAAGATAACCGTCTGTATTTCCGAAAAATCAAGCAATTATCTGTTGACATAGCAGAGAAAAAAATAGATAATGTATCTATGCAAGTTTTGTCTATGGGCATGACGGGAGATTATATGGTGGCGATCGAAGAGGGTGCGACTATGGTTCGAGTGGGCACCGGTATCTTTGGCGAGAGAAATTATGTTCATAGGAGGTAAATATGAGCGTTATTGATAAGTTCTTAAATATTATGAATCTGAGTTCGGATGACGAGGATGATTTTTATGATGATGATTACGGATACGAGGACGATTATGACAATGATCCGACACCCGTAAGAAAACCATCCCGCAAGGAGAAGAAAGCAGAAAAAGAAGCGGTGCACGAAGAGACGCCAGTCAGAGAAAAGCCATCGAAAAGCTCCACCAAAGTGACACCGATTCGCCCGGTGAAGAGAACAGGGCCAAACGGGATGGAGGTCTGTGTCATTAAGCCTACCTCCGTTGAGGATGCACGGGAGATCACTGAGACACTGCTTGGCAACTGTACCGTAGTATTGAACGTGGAAGGACTGAATGTGGAGGTTGCACAGCGCATCATTGACTTTACCTCAGGTTCTTGCTTTGCCATCAGTGGAAAGCTGCAAAAGGTTTCCAATTACATATTTGTGATTACCCCGGCCGCCGTCGATATCTCAGGCGATTTTCTGGATTTGATGGATTCTTTTGAGGGCGGACTTCACACAGAGATATAAGGTTGTATGCATTTGTATTTCATAGCAGGATAGAAGGATGCTGCGATACAGTTTTCATGGCCGGATAGAAGGATGCTGCGATAAGGAAAAGACGAATTATTATGGATGAAAAAGATTTATGCAAAAAGAGGCTGCTGGATTTATCCAGACAGGCAAATCGAAAGGGAATCGTCTTATTCAGCGATTTCCTTAATTTAAGTGAACAGAATATTTACCGCCAATGTCTGAATCAGTTTGAGACGAAGACAGAGACTTTTGGCGGTGTGCCCTATGCAGAGCGTCAGATTGTTGCTTTTATACCTGATGCTCTTTCTTATGTATCGTGGAGCGTAGCGGAAAGCGCTGCCGGCACAGTGAGCACCCCACAAAGAGGGGCAAACGAAGAGCCGCACTCCGGATCGCTGATTGCGCGCTATCCGATCACTGCGCTGACAATCAAGCCTTCCAATCCCAAATTTGCGGACAAACTGGAACACCGGGATATATTGGGTGCCGTGATGCAGTTGGGGGTAGATCGCAGCAAGATTGGTGATATTTTAATCAATGAGGAGGATTATTATCTGCTCTGTGAGGAGGGCATGGCCGCCTATTTTATGGAACATGTCACACAGATACGCCACACGACGGTCACACTGCATGAGGTGCCGACAGACGGACTTTTCGTCAACCAGAACCTGACAGAGAAAACGGGGATTGTGACCTCCAACCGACTGGATGCTGTGCTTGCCTGCGTGTACAATTTGTCGCGCTCTCAGGCACAGAGTTTGATACGGGCGGAGAAAGCATTTGTCAATGGAGGAAGCATGCAGAACTCCTCCTCTCAGCTCAGGGAGGGGGATGTGATATCCGTCCGTGGTTATGGGCGTTTTATTTTTGATTGTGAATATGGGGAAACCAACAAAGGCAGATTAAAAATTAAATATAAATTATATAAGTAAATCAGTGTTAAATTTGTTTTTTGCGGAAATTTAATCCATATATAAGAAAATACATGGCTTATTTGCTTGTCGCAACATGAATATTTTCGCTGTTGTTGGCGAACATACAGTGCGAGTTTAAAATTTCATTCTTTGTCAATACATTTTCAAGAAAGGCAGTAATTTAGATGGATAAGAAGCGTCGTTTTATGATCACAAAAATTATCGCCGGTTTGTTTTCCGGTATTCTGCTCATCGCCTTTGACCAGTGGACCAAGATACTGGCCGTCTCACATTTGATGGGAAAGAGCGATTACGTTCTAATGGACGGTGTATTTGAACTTCATTATCTGGAAAACCGCGGAGCGGCATTTGGTATTTTACAGAACCAAAAAGTTTTGTTTGTCGTACTTACCATATTGATACTGTCAGCCATCGTCTATATCTATCTGTGCCGGCTGCCGCAGGGAAAGCGCTACCTGCCGCTGCACATCATGACGATATTGTTTTTTTCCGGGGCTTTGGGCAATTTTATTGACCGGCTGACGAAAGGGTATGTGGTCGATTTTTTTTATTTTTCCCTGATCGACTTTCCTGTTTTTAACGTGGCCGATATCTATGTGACAGTGGCGGCGGGGCTGCTTTTGGTGTTTGGCATTTTTTATTATAAAGACGAGGATTTTGAAAAGTTTTTCCCTTCAAGGAAAACCTCTTCCTGAATCCGGCTCTCGCGACATGTTGAGCTTACAGAAGTTAATGAAATAATAAACGGACTCTATTTTTTCGGGCCGGAAAGGAACTTCATTTGCAGACAGAAAGTTTTATGATAAGTCCTGAATATGAGGATGAGCGCCTCGACAAATATTTGAGTATTATCTATGAGAATACACAGCAAAAGCTGTCTCGCTCATTTTTGCAGCGGTTGATTAAAGAAGAGCGCGTGAGGGTAAACAACAAAATACAAAAAGCAAATTATCGCCTGAAAGCGGAAGACCTTGTTGCGGTCGAGATACCGGACGCAGTGGAAGTACAGATTGTACCGGAAGATATTCCGCTTACGATTCTCTATGAGGACGAAGATTTGCTGGTGGTGGATAAGCCCAAAGGAATGGTGGTACACCCGGCGGCAGGCCATGCGAACGGCACACTGGTAAACGCCGTACTGTTTCACTGTAAAAACAGCCTTTCCGGCATAAACGGGGAGATCAGGCCGGGCATTGTCCATCGCATAGACCGAGACACCACCGGTTCTCTGATTGTCTGCAAAAATGATGAGAGTCATGTGAAGATTGCGCAGCAGATCAAAGAACATACTGTGACAAGAAGATATCGCGGTATCGTCTACGGAGTAGTAAAAAACGATCAGGGGACGGTTCATGCGCCCATTGGCAGGCATCCAACCGAGCGCAAAAAAATGGCGGTCAATGATAAGAACGGAAAAGATGCCGTGACTCATTACCGCGTGTTAGAGCGGTACCAGGCGTACACCTATATGGAGTTTGCGCTTGAAACTGGCAGAACGCACCAGATTCGTGTTCACATGGCGCATATCGGACATCCTCTGCTGGGAGATTCCTTATACACGAACAGGAAATGTCCGTTTACTCTGCAAGGCCAGACACTGCACGCAATGACTATCGGTTTTGTTCATCCGCGGACAGGAAAATATTTGGAAATTTCAGCTCCTTTGCCAGAATATTTTGAAAGATTGCGCAACTGTTTGAAATAATATCAAAAAATTCTTTCTTTTTGTCGGTCAGATGTAGTATAATAAAACTGACAAAGCTGGAAAGGAGTATTTTATGGGAAATAAAATATATACGATTGGAAGAGAATTTGGCAGTGGCGGTATGGATGTCGGGGAAAAACTGGCAGAACGTCTCGGCATTAAGTTATACGATAAGGAGCTGCTAAAAAAGGCAGCCAAACACAGCGGTTTTTGCGAAGAGATTTTTGAAAACCATGATGAAAAGCCAACCAACAGTTTTTTATATTCACTGGTAATGGATACTTATTCGGTCGGCGGCTATGCCGCGGCTCCTTTTTTGGATATGCCGCTCAATCACAAAGTGTTTTTGGCACAGTTCGATGCGATCAAGAAGATCGCCGCAGAAGAATCGTGCGTGATTGTGGGCCGATGCGCCGATTATGCACTGGCAGATAATCCCGATTGCCTGAATGTTTTCATCAAAGCCGATCTGAGCAAACGTGTCAAACGCGTTGCCAAGCGTCTCAATATGACGGAGAACAAGGCAAAAGACCTGACGCTTAAAAACGATAAACAACGTGCCAGTTATTATAACTATTACTCCAGTAAAAAATGGGGAGATTCCGGCAGTTACCACTTAACGTTAGATTCCGGTGTTGTCGGCATCGACGGCTGTGTGGATATCATTTTAAAGTTCCGTGAATGTATGGAGGCACAGAAAAAGTCAAAAGATAACTTGTGGTAAACATCGCTTGATAAAAGAAGCTATTGCAAAGAAGTCGTGAATATCATCGACTTTTTGCAGTAGCTTTTTTCACTTTATAGGAAATTGCGTCGTCAGACGCATCAATTCTCAAGTTGCAAAGCAACTTGCAAAGAATCACGGAGTGATTCTTTTTTATTTGCGGTAGCTTTTTATCATAGCAAAGAACGTTAAAATGAAATTATAAACTTAAGTATGATCGGACAGCATAGGCGCTTGATATCTGTTTAGCGCTTTGAAACTATTCGCGAAACAACAGTTTAACGAAAATATATAACCTTTCAATTCAATGAGCACACATTCCGTATCGGACATGTATATCTATCCTTGTAATGAACACTGCATAGATTATGCAAACAGTTCCACCGAATCCAGCATTACCGTAAACGGACCGTCATTGACCAATGAAATCTGCATATCGGCGCCAAAGATTCCCTGTTCGACAACAGGCACCTTCGTTTTGCAGACATGGATGATATATTCATATAACTCCTTAGCCGCATCCGGATTTCCGGCTCGGATAAAAGACGGCCGGTTGCCTTTTCGGCAGTCTGCATACAGAGTAAATTGTGAAACCAACAAGATCTCTCCTCCGATATCGGCGAGCGACAGATTGGTTTTTCCGTCGGTGTCCTCAAAAATGCGCAGCCCGAGCAGTTTTTTTATCATTTTGTCGGCTAATTCTCTGGTGTCGGTATCGGAAATGCCGATCAAAACAAGAAATCCCGGTTTAATTTCACCTGTTATCTGATTGTCCACAGTACAGGAAGCGGATTTAACGCGCTGGATTAAAAACTTCATATAGAAATGGCTCCTTTCACTCGCATTGTATGTTTTGGATGGTTTGTAGTCCCAGGTTGAATATAAATCATAGATTATTGGCCGTTATTTTGACTGAATAAGTAGCCCTATGTGTTGCATTTTATTCTATCGTAAGCTTTTTAAACTTTTCTGATTCACAAGGTAAATGCGGCAAATCATCGTGAGTTGGCGTCACAGTCTCTGCTTTTTTCTGAATGGAGCAAATGCCAAAGGTTCTAAGCGTGCTTCTTTG
>CAJTYI010000090.1 GCA_910584215.1 uncultured Roseburia sp.
CAAAAGACAAGCAGCACCTGCAGTTTGGATGTCTGCCGGACGCCGCATTTACGCTGTGTGGAATAAATATATAACACTTCCGATCAAACAGTTATGCCTATTTATTCATTTCGATGATATCAATTAAAACAGCTAATAACCTATACATTACTGTTTTTACTCGGCCGCCACACGATTTGTGTCGCAATTAGGCGAACGGTTTTCGTTGTAACAGGGGGGCTGGAAGAGTATAATGTAGGTTATAGAAGTTGAGGAAAACTTTTCTTTCATGGCAAAAGATGTACATTTTTGCCAGGTAAAAACAGTAAAGGAGGAAAAAAAGTGGAAAAAGTACGTTACATGATTTCAGACGCAGCGGGTATTGTCAACGTTGAGTCGCATGTATTACGTTACTGGGAAGATGAACTGGATCTTAGTATTCCAAGGAACGAGATGGGACATCGCTACTACACCAAGGAAAACATCCAGCAGTTTCAAAAAATCAAAGAACTGAAAGAACAGGGATATCAGCTGAAGGCAATTCGCATGATCGTACATAACGGCTTTGAGGGCGGGGAGATTCCCGATCCGGAGACCGTACAGAGAATGGTAGAACAGCAGGCCGAGTCAGCCAATCGTCCTATGAAAATACATTTTGTGGAGCCCCCGGTTAAAGCGGCGCTTCCACAGGCGGGTCCTATGACGGCAGGGACTGCGGTGGCGCAGGACGAGATTCCGCGCAGCGTGATGGACAATACAAATAAGATGGCTCAGTTCACGGAGCTTATGACACAGATTGTCGGAAAGGCACTGGCTGCTAATAACCAGGCACTGAGTAAAAATATCAGTGAAGATGTGGGGGAACAGGTGATCAAAGAAATGAATTATCTTATGAGGGAAAGGGAAGAAGCGGAGGAGGAGCGCTTTCGCAAGCTGGATGATGCCATCCGCAGCAGTATGAAACAGAAAGAGGGCCGCAAGTCAAAATGGAAGAAACGGCAGGCGGATGCAACGCCAAAGCCGCTCAAGACAAAAAGGGCGTCGAGGAGAAACCGGACGAGCCAAGAACCCTCCGCAGTTCTCTAGGGGGGCTAATCGGGCAAGTTAGGGCCCATGTGCGGCCGTTTGGGGAGTTGTTTGTGTCGTTGATGGAATAAAAAAGAATCCTGCAAGCAGGATTCTTTTTTATTCCATAGATATCATGTGATTACTCTTCAGAAATAGCTCCTGTCGGGCAAACACCTGCACAAGTACCGCAGCTAACACAAGTACCTGCATCGATCTGGTACTGGCTGTCTCCCTGAGAGATTGCTCCTACTGGGCACTCCGGCTCACAGGTGCCGCAGCTAACACAAGCATCGGAAATAACGTATGCCATAATCGTATCCTCCTTCAATAAATTATGATGATCATATGAGCCACAGTGTTGTGACTTTAGAGGTATTTTAATACAAAATCAGAGTTATGACAAGACATGTTTTTAATTTAGCACATGAAAAAAATGTATAATTGTTACAATTCACATACGCGCTAGATTCCGTATCAATTTGTGATGGTTCGGTGTCAATGGCAACAATGATGCACACAAAATACCAAAAAACAGGCATTTTGGAGCTGGATTTTGCATTGTACAGCAATTGCATGGCGCAAATGTGAAAAGTAGCGATAATTCCATAGTTTGTGCAACTCGCGGATTTACAAAAAATAAGTAATCTATTATAATAAAATCTTAAGAATTCATGAATTTTACGAGGATGACAGCGGCGGCTGTCGCGGAGTGTATATGCATACCAAAATAATTAAAATAGAATCTGAGACAACCGACATAGGGGAGGCGGCGGATTTGATACGCGCGGGCGAGCTCGTCGCATTTCCCACGGAGACGGTGTATGGATTGGGCGCGGATGCCTTAAAGGCCGATGCCGCGCGCAAGATCTACGCGGCCAAAGGCAGACCGTCCGATAACCCGCTGATCGTACATATCGCCGATTTTTCGCAGCTGGAGTATATTGCCGCGAAAGTGCCAAAGGAGGCCAAAATATTGGCGGATGCGTTTTGGCCAGGGCCGATGACACTGATTGTTCCCAAAAACGGCCGCGTGCCCTATGAGACGACCGGAGGCATGGATACCGTTGCGGTTCGTATGCCAAACCACCCGGTGGCTTTGCGTCTGATTCGAGAGAGCGGATGCCTGATAGCGGCGCCCAGCGCCAACCGGTCGGGTAAGCCAAGCCCCACGGAGGCCGGCCATGTGTTTTGTGATTTGGATGGGAGAATCCCCCTGATTCTCGACGGCGGCGCAGTGGGAATCGGGCTCGAGTCGACGATTGTAGATCTGACGGAGGAGACGCCGATGATACTGCGCCCCGGTTACATAAACAAAGCGATGCTGGAGGAAGCGCTGCACACAGAAGTGAAGTTAGATCCGGGTCTTGCGGGGGCAGATTCTGTGGAGCGGCCCAAGGCGCCGGGAATGAAATACAAACACTATGCACCGGATGCGGATTTGATAGTAGTGGAGGGAAAAAGTGCGGATGTGGTGGAAACGATCAATGCGCTTGTGCTGGAGATGAAGGAGGCCGGCAAAAAGACGGGGGTGATCGCCGCCAGTGAGACGAGAGAGCGCTACAGAGCCGATCATGTCGTGAGTATCGGTGCCAGAGAGGATGAGGACGCCATTGCGCGTCATTTGTACAAACTGTTGCGGGAGTTTGATGCGCTGCGGGTGGATGTCATTTATTCGGAAAGCTTTCAGACGCCAAGGATTGGTCAGGCCATTATGAACCGTCTGGTGAAAGCGGCGGGGCATCAGGTGATCAAGGTTGAGAAGCCGCCAGAGCGGCAGAATGAGAGGAACGATGAAACAGTTTAACAGGATTATATTTGCGGACGAGCACGGTACATGCCGCGCGCCTATGGCGGCGGGGATTTTTCGTGAATGTGTGTTAAATCACCCGATGGAAAGTTTGGCCCGCGGTCTTGTAGTCTTATTCCCGGAGCCGTTAAATCAGAAAGCGGAGGCTGTTATGGTGAGCAACGGTATCAATATGGAAGGCTACACCTCGGCGCAGCTTGCGGAGGAGGATTTCACGGAGGACACGCTCGTGCTGGTGATGGAACGGGGGCAGCTCGAAAAGATTCTTGAGAAGAGCGATAATGTTTCACCGGGCAATGTTTTTGTACTGACCGAGCTTACGGGGGAAGAACTCGAGATTGTCGACCCATATGGCGGCGCTCTGCAGGCGTACGGTCTTTGTTACGAAATGCTGCGGAAAACCATACACAAATTGGCAAACATATTGAACGGAGATACCTATGAGTGAAAAACGAAAAGATTATATCAGCTGGGACGAATATTTTATGGGGGTGGCGATGCTGTCGGCAATGCGCTCTAAGGACCCAAACACGCAGGTGGGGGCCTGCATTGTTAGCCAAGACCACAAAATTTTATCTATGGGATACAACGGTTTTCCGATCGGTTGTTCCGACGATGAATTTCCCTGGACGAGGGAGGGAGAACCGCTGCAAAACAAATATTTTTACACGACGCACAGCGAGCTAAACGCCATATTAAATTACCGTGGCGGAAGCCTCGAGGGAGCCACCATATATGTGACGCTTTTCCCCTGCAACGAATGCGCGAAAGCCATCATTCAGTCGGGCATCAAACGGGTCGTTTATGACAGCGACAAATATCAGGACGAAGCCGGCGTCATCGCTTCTAAGCGCATGTTAAAAGCGGCGGGCGTGGAGACAAAACGCTATTACCGCACCGGCCGTGTTGTCTCGGTCTCACTTTAAAAGAATTGTGATTAATTCATAGACAAATGGATGAAAAATGGTATAATGATAAAGTAGTTGTAAAATTGGCATAATCCGCAGGAAATCATAGATTGACGGTGGGATTTGAAAGGAAGGACGATGGACAGGAAAGACAACAGACAGGTGTTTGCATCCCTTACGCTGATTTTGCAGTTTAGTTTAAATATGATTGTTCCCATCTTTTTATGCACCATGGTCGGTGTCTGGCTGGATAAAAAATATGATATCCCCTGGATTGTGGTGCCGCTGTTTATTATGGGAGCCCTCGCAGGGTTTACCAACATATTCAAAATGGCCAAAAAAATATACGGAAAGAGTGGAGATTCAGACAGAAATCATGCTAAGAAGGTTAAATGATGCATTGCCGGGACTGATATTGGGAATTCTTGTATATGGAGCAGTGGTGGAGCTTGTCGGCGTATGGTTTGTGACGGACAAGCTGCGGTATACGACGGGGCTTTGCATCGGTATCGCTCTCGCCTGCGGCATGGCGGTCAATATGGCGATTGTATTGCAGGATGCGGTTGATTTGTACAACGCTTCGGAGCATGGCGGGGTAAAAATTGCGGCGAAGTCGGTACTGCGCTATTGTGTTGTGGTGCTCGTGTTCTTTCTGATGATGAAATTTAACCTTGGCAGTCTTGCCACAGCGTTTATCGGTGTTTTGGGGTTGAAAGTGTCAGCATACTTTCAGCCTATTGCACATAGATGGTACTTAAACAGAAAAGGAAGAGGTGATGTGTCTTCGGATCACGGAGATCATGGATAACTGTGAGGAACCTGAACAGTTACGATAATACTATAGTTAAAAGGAGGTGAAAATGTGAGTAATGCAATTTTAATGTCATCCGGTGCCGATAATATTGACTTTATGATACACGGGATATTTTCCTATGAGATATTTGGTCAGACGGTATGGATTACCACATCACATGTCTGCATACTAATCGTCATGGCGATTATGGTGATACTCGCCATTGCCGCCAACCGCGCGATGAAGCATGCCACACAAGTGCCGGGCGGATTTCAGAATGTCATGGAGCTGCTCGTCGAAAAATTGGATGGGATTGTGGGAAACACAATGGGCAGGATTGCCGCCCCGAAGTTTCGCAATTATATCAACACAATCTTTGTGTTTATCTTTATTTCCAATATTTCCGGTTTGTTTGGTTTAAGGCCGCCGACAGCCGACTACGGAACAACTTTTGCACTGGGTCTGATAACGTTCTTCCTGATTCATATCACGCAGTTTAAAAATCTGCCGTTAAAGCAGATCTGGAAGGATATGTGTTCACCGCTTCCGCCATGGCTGCCGATCTGGTTTCCGATCAACCTGATCAGTGAGATCGCAGTCCCGGTTTCCCTGTCGCTTCGTCTTTTCGCGAACGTGCTCTCGGGAACCGTTATGATGGCTTTGGTTTATGGATTGCTGGCGAAGTTTGCCCTGATCTGGCCGGCGGCGCTCCATGTTTATTTTGACTTGTTCTCAGGAGCAATTCAGACGTATGTATTTTGTATGCTGACGATGACCTACATCAGTCAGAACTACGAAGTGGAATAAAGCAGTTACATTGCAACAGAGAGAGCATTTCGACTGTTGCGTTAAATTAATTATCTAGGAGGATTCTATTATGAACATTACAGGAACAGATTTAATTTTAGCTTGTTCAGCAATTGGCGCAGGTTTGGCAGTTATCGCAGGTATCGGTCCTGGTATCGGCCAGGGTATCGCGGCGGGTCATGCCGCTGCCGCAGTGGGAAGAAATCCGGGTGCAAAGGGAGATATCATGTCTACCATGTTACTTGGTCAGGCCGTTGCCGAGACAACAGGTCTCTATGGTTTGCTGGTTGCCATGCTTTTACTTTTCGTAAAACCGCTTGTTTAATAAAACAATTTGAATCTAAAATAATTACGGAAAGGAGGCCCGGCCTTGGAGGAAATGACAAGACTCTTTAATCTCGATATCCAGCTTCTGCACGATACTCTGCTTATGGCGCTTGCGGTATTTTTCCTGTTTTTCTTTATGTCGAAGTTCCTGTTCAATCCCGTGCGCAAGATGCTGCAGGAGCGGCAGGCAAAGATCGCCGGCGATATCAAGACGGCAGAGGACGATAAGGAAGCGGCGATGGCGCTCAAAGTTCAGTATGAAGCAAAGCTTAAAGATATCGATAAAGAAGCAGAACAGATTTTAAGCGAAGCCCGCAAGAAAGCCCAGCAAAATGCGGCTAAGATTGAGGCTGACGCCAAGGAAGAGGCGGCTCGTATCATCCGAAACGCCAATCAGGAAGCAGAGCTTTCCAAGAAGCGTGCGATGGATGAGGTGAAACAGGAGATGATTACTGTCGCATCCATGATGGCGGCGAAAGTGGTCGCAGCAAATATTGATGTGGCAGTTCAGGAGCAGTTGGTTGATGAGACGTTGAAAGAAATGGGTGAATCCACATGGCAAAGCTAGTATCAAAAACATACGGTGACGCATTGTTTGAAGTGGCGGAGGAAAGTGGAAGATTGGACGCTTACTGGGAGGAGGCAAAAGCAGTTGCGGCTGCTTTGGAGGACAGCCCCCAGTTGTTCAAACTGATGGCTCACCCTAAGATCGTGAAAGAAGAAAAGATCAAGTTGATCGAAGAAATATTTTCAGAGAAAGCCTCGGCAGAGCTGGTGGGATTGCTTCGGATGTTAGTGGACAAGGAGCATTTTGAGGAAGTGCCCCAGGTACTTGATTATTTTATCAACCGGGTAAAAGAGTTGAAAAATATTGGAACCGCCTATGTGACGACCGCGATGGAATTGACCGGGGAACAGAGAGCGGCGGTGGAGGGGCGTCTTTTAGACACTACCAGATATGTGCAGTTTGAAATGCATTACGCAGTGGATTCTTCCCTGATCGGCGGAATCGTGATCCGCATCGGCGACCGTGTCGTTGACGGAAGTGTCAGAACAAAGTTGTATGATCTGACGAGAGAATTATCAAAAATACAGTTGAAAGCAGGTGAATGCGCTTCATGAATTTAAAACCAGAAGAAATAAGTTCCGTAATCAAAGAACAGATTAAACGGTATGCGGCGCAGTTAGAGGTAGCTGACGTCGGCACCGTAATCCAGGTGGCAGACGGTATCGCACGTATTCACGGTCTTGACAATGCAATGCAGGGAGAGCTTTTAGAGTTCCCCGGTGAAGTATATGGAATGGTGTTGAACCTTGAGGAGGATAATGTAGGAGCCGTATTGCTCGGCAGCCAGAAAAATATCAACGAGGGCGATACCGTTAAGACAACCGGACGCGTGGTTGAGGTTCCGGTGGGTGACGCGCTGTTGGGGCGTGTCGTAAATGCATTGGGACAGCCGATTGACGGCAAAGGTCCGATCGAGACCGACAAATATCGCCAGATCGAGCGAGTGGCATCCGGCGTTATCTCCAGAAAGTCCGTAGATACACCGTTGCAGACCGGTATCAAGGCCATTGACTCCATGATTCCGATTGGACGCGGCCAGCGAGAGTTAATCATCGGCGACAGACAGACCGGTAAGACAGCGATCGCCATCGACACGATCATCAATCAGAAAGGCCAGGGCGTAAAGTGTATCTATGTTGCGATCGGCCAGAAAGCCTCCACCGTGGCGGCGATCGTCAATACATTGGAGGAGTTCGGCGCGATGGCCTACACGACGGTGGTTGCTTCCACGGCCAGTGAGCTGGCGCCGTTACAGTATATTGCACCGTATGCCGGATGCGCGATCGGTGAAGAGTGGATGGAGAACGGGCAGGATGTGCTTGTCATTTATGACGATTTGAGTAAGCACGCAACCGCATACCGTACCCTGTCCTTGCTTTTGAAGAGGCCGCCAGGGCGTGAGGCTTATCCCGGTGATGTATTCTACTTACATTCCAGACTGTTGGAGCGTGCGGCAAGACTATCCGACAAATTAGGCGGCGGTTCGCTGACGGCACTGCCGATTATCGAGACGCAGGCGGGCGACGTTTCCGCATATATTCCCACGAATGTTATCTCTATCACGGACGGCCAGATCTATCTTGAGACCGAAATGTTTAATGCCGGTTTCCGCCCGGCGATCAATGCGGGACTTTCCGTATCGCGTGTCGGCGGCGCTGCGCAGATTAAGGCGATGAAGAAGATTGCCGCGCCGATTCGTACTGAGCTCGCACAGTATCGTGAGCTTGCCGCTTTCTCCCAGTTTGGCTCCGAGCTGGACGCCGACACGACTGAGAAGTTAGCGCAGGGCGAGAGAATCCGAGAGATGTTAAAGCAGCCGCAGTATCAGCCGATGGCCGTAGAAAAGCAGGTCATCATCGTCTATGCTGCCACCAAGAAATACTTGATGGACATTCCGGTTGCACAGGTGCTTCCGTTTGAGGCAGCTCTGTTTGATTACATCGAGACCAAGTATCCGGAGATCACGGAGAGTATTCGCAGCACCAAGGTCATCAGCGAGGAGATGGAGAAGAAGCTGGTGCAGGCGATTGAAGAGTGTAAAAAGCAATTCTTAAAGTAATCAGGTAGAAACGTTCCGCTCTATTGCGTAATGAGCGGAAATAAAAGAGAAAGGCGGTGTGCGATTATGGCCTCGATGAGGGACATAAAAAGAAGAAAAAGCAGCATACAGAGTACGCAGCAAATCACAAAAGCCATGAAGCTTGTTTCTACCGTAAAGTTGCAGAAGGCAAAGAACAGAGCGGAGCAGACCAATCCATATTTTAATTATATGTATCAGACTGTCACCTCAATGCTGGCAAAGTCCAGCACGATCAACCACCCGTATCTGACTAAGAACGAGTCGCCCCGCAAGGCGGTGATCGTGATTACTTCAAACCGCGGTCTGGCCGGGGGTTATAACTCCAATATCGTGAAGCTTGTTGCGGCTAGTGAGGAGCTGCCGCGTGGGGACGTGCAGGTCTATGCGATCGGCGGCAAGGGAAGGGATGCGTTGGAGCGCAGAGGTTACAAGATCAAAATGGACGATTCCGACATTATGGAATCGCCTGTTTATGAGGATGCGTCGGCGCTTTGCCGCCAGGTGTTGGAAGATTTTACATCGGGTGAGGTCGGCGAGATTTATCTTGCCTACACGCATTTTAAAAATACCGTCAGCCATGAGCCGAAGCTGATGAAGCTTCTGCCGATCGAGTTTGATGAGGAGGAGATCAAGGATGCAGCCGATGCCAACGTTCTCATGAATTATGAGCCGAACGAGGAGGAGGCGTTGGATATGATTATTCCCAAATACCTGACCAGCCTTTTTTATGGCGCGCTCGTGGAGGCGGTTGCCAGTGAGAACGGGGCCAGGATGCAGGCGATGGATTCTGCAACCAGCAACGCAGAAGAAATGATTAGTGATTTGACCTTGAAATACAACAGAGCGCGTCAGGGCTCTATCACACAGGAGCTTACAGAGATTATCGCGGGTGCGTCTGCGATTTCCTGATAAGTTTTTGTGGCAGGACATAGTTGTAAAAAGAAAGGCTGTTTTGCCGTCGTCATCGGTGAGACGCAGTGCAGTCAGACAAATATAGTATGAAGGAGAAATAAGCGATGGCTAATAAGGAAGGCAATTCCAATTGCTTAGGCAAGATTACCCAGGTAATCAGCGCCGTTCTGGACATCAAGTTCACAGAGGGCAGTCTGCCGGAGATCAATGATGCTATCCGCGTGCCCTTAAAGAACGGCGGCGAGCTGGTAGTGGAGGTATCGCAGCATCTGGGTGACGATACGGTGCGCTGTATTGCCATGGGACCTACCGACGGATTGGTGCGCGGTATGGATGCGATCGCCACCGGGGGGCCGATTCATGTGCCGGTCGGCGAGAATACGCTGGGGCGCATGTTTAACGTTCTCGGCAAGCCGATCGATGAGATCGATCCGCCGGGGGGAGTGGAGAACTGGCCGATTCACAGGCCGGCGCCTGCGTTTGAGGAGCAGGCTACTTCACAGGAAATGTTAGAGACCGGCATCAAGGTCGTTGACCTTTTGTGTCCTTACCAGAAAGGCGGTAAGATCGGTCTGTTCGGAGGCGCCGGTGTTGGTAAGACCGTATTGATACAGGAGCTGATTCACAATATCGCGACCGAGCACGGCGGATATTCCGTGTTTACCGGTGTCGGTGAGCGCACGCGTGAGGGAAATGACCTTTATTACGAGATGAAAGAGTCGGGCGTTATCGACAAGACTACCATGGTATTCGGACAGATGAACGAGCCGCCGGGAGCGCGTATGCGCGTTGCCCTGACGGGTCTTACCATGGCAGAATATTTCCGCGACCGCGGCGGTAAAGATGTGCTTTTGTTCATAGACAATATTTTCCGTTTTACACAGGCAGGTTCCGAGGTGTCCGCTCTGTTGGGACGCGTGCCCTCGGCCGTTGGTTATCAGCCGACATTGCAGACGGAGATGGGTGCTTTGCAGGAGCGCATCACTTCCACCAAAAAGGGTTCCATCACTTCCGTTCAGGCGGTGTATGTGCCGGCCGATGACTTGACTGACCCGGCGCCGGCGACCACATTTGCCCATCTGGACGCGACGACCGTATTGGATCGTTCCATTGTGGAGCTTGGTATCTATCCGGCCGTTGACCCGCTGGGGTCCACTTCCCGCATCCTTGACCCGCGTATCTTGGGACAGGAGCACTTTGACGTGGCCCGCGGCGTGCAGGAGATTTTGCAGAAATACAAAGAATTGCAGGATATCATTGCCATCCTTGGTATGGACGAGCTTTCTGAGGAAGATAAGATCGTAGTCAACCGTGCAAGAAAGGTACAGAGATTTTTGTCACAGCCGTTTTCCGTTGCGACGCAGTTTACGGGCCTTGAGGGCAAATATGTACCGATCGCTGAGACGATTCGTGGTTTTAAAGAGATCCTTGAGGGAAAACATGACGATATTCCGGAGAGCTATTTCTTAAACGCAGGCACCATCGACGAGGTTCGTGCAAAATATAATCAGTAGGAAATGAGGAAAAGTGCATGGCAGATGAAACCAGAATTTTTAGCGTAGAGATCATCACGCCAGACCGTGTTTTTTATACCGGTGAAGCGACCATGATCGAATTTAATACAGCTGCCGGTGAGCTGGGTGTCTACAAGAAACATATCCCGCTTACTACGGTCCTCGCACCGGGTATCGTCAAGATTCATAAAGACGGTGAGGAGGATGTTCTGGCGGCAGTTCATTCCGGTTTTGCCGAGATTCTGCCTGAAAAGGTGATAATTCTTGCAGAAATAGCGGAATGGCCAAATGAGATTGACAGGAATCGTGCGGAGGCGGCGCGAAAGCGCGCCCAGGAGCGTCTTGCCAACAAAACAGAGGCGGTGGACGTAAAACGCGCAGAGCTTGCCCTGCGAAAGGCTTTGGTACGAATTGACGTTGCAAAGTAACAAAATAGGGGCTGTCACAGGGAGGAGATGACATCTTGTTTGGTGAGCAAGAACAGTTATCTCCTGCGGTGGCGGCTTTTTTCCTTTTCATTGGAATGACGCACACTTTAGGGGATTAGTGTGAAAATTAGCTTGACATTTGATTTTATCACACGGCTATTTGTGCCGAGAACGTCACAAATCAGCCTTGATACGGCAAGAGAAACAGTTTTGCATATTTCTCTTGCGGTTCCTCGAACGTATACGTTCTCGGAATGGAGATTTTTGTGACGATATATTTTGCACGGCATGGTGAGACAGATTGGAATGTACAAAAAAGAATACAGGGGACAACGGATATTCCGCTCAACGAGAGAGGGATTATGCAGGCCAGGATGCTGGCGGATACGCTCAAAGAGCGTCACATGCGCCTGGATAGAGTCTATACGTCGCCGCAGAAGCGGGCGAAAGAGACTGCGATGATTGCGGCGGAGGCCGTCGAGGCGGACTGTGTTGTGATTGACGAGCTTCGAGAGATGGATTTGGGGCTGTGGGAGGGCTCAAACTGGGATATCATAGAGGAAGAAAACAGTGAGATTTATCGCGCGTGGAGAAAGGATAAGCGCTATGTGCATATCCCGTGCGGAGAAAACTATAATGAATTATTAAAGAGAACATTAGCGGCTGTGCAGAAGATTTTGGCGCAGGAGGCAGAGGATGTGCTTGCTGTCAGCCACAGCGCCGTCATCATGGTGCTCCGCTGCTATATCGCGGGGATGTCGTTTGAAGAGATGCCCGGCGGTTTGAAGCTGCGCAACGCACAGATGGTACCCCTGCAAGAGAGCGAGCTGCGGGAGGCGATCTGCCGCTTTCAGATAGAGGAGAATTTAAGAGAAAAATAAGAATAGACAAAAGATTAATTTAATATAAAAGGGTAAGATTGGAACAGGAGGATGAAACCAATGATTTATACGTTGACATGTAATCCGTCTCTGGATTACATAGCTTGCGTCAAAGACTTTCAAGAGGGAGAGACGAACCGCACGGTAGAAGAAGCGATCCGCCCGGGAGGAAAAGGGATCAATGTGTCCGTAGTTTTAAATAATCTGGGACATGAGAGCACTGCTCTGGGATTTATGGCGGGTTTTACCGGGATGGAGCTGCAAAGGCTGTTAGAGGATAGCGGTATTTTTGCGCGATTCATAACGGTTGCGCATGGCGCTACGCGTATCAATGTAAA
>CAJTYI010000091.1 GCA_910584215.1 uncultured Roseburia sp.
ATATCACTTCCGATAAATGCCATTTTGCATATTTATTCATTTATGGTATAAAGTTTCCAAGCTAATAACCTATAGTTAAAAGGCGCTATCGTTCCGGCAAGGGAAAGATAGCGCCTTTTATAAAGTACATTCCATCATTGGTAGCTGATTTTTGCAGATATCATGCTGCGTTCATGCCGCGGTTTTGCCGCGGCTCAAGCCGCCACTACTTCGGTGTTTTTCTCGCCACTACTTTGGAGGGATTGCTGTAGAAAGTGAGGTTTCCATCTTCCGTCGTGCGGTATGCCGCCACGGTGTAGTAATATTTCGTGTTTTTCTTTAACTTCTTATTTGTATAGGAAGTATTCGCAAAAGAAACGGTTCCTACCTGCTTAAAACCGGTATTCTTTTTCTTGGAGCGTGAAATCACATATCCGCTTATTTTCTTCGAGGCTTTCCAACTCAACTTAATCTTTTTCGCTCCGGCATTTGCAGCCTTGAGAGACGTTGGGGCCGCCAGATTCTTATAAGATATGTTGTCGTACCGGATCGAGTTGTATTTATTTTTGGTAAAGGTATTTGGGTAAACCGTTCCTTTCACGGATGAGGCATTTTTAAACAAAACGGCGTAGCGGCAGGTCTTCATGGTATTTTTGGACAGGATGACATTGCCGGAATCAATGCGGATGCCCTCCTGTTTCTTGGAAGATCCGGTGATTTTGTTGTTGCTGACAGTGACGGCTTTTAATTTTTTACTGCGATTGATAAAAATCTGTGCAGTCTGGCAGTTTTTGACGGTATTGGCATCGACCGTGAGCGCGGATGTGGTGCTGGCGATGTGTATACCGATGGCTTTGCCGGACGTGATTTTATTCTTATTGATTTCGTTGACTTTCGCGTCATTGTAAACGACAATGCTGTAATTGCCGGCGGTCTTTATGGTGTTGCTGTTAATGTCGCGCACCTTGCCCTGATTTAATTCAATGCCGTAGCGGGCGGGGGAGGTGATGGTATTGCTGCTTACGGTGGTTACTTCACCCTGCGCAATCTGAATTCCTGCCTGCCGCGAATTGGTGATGGTATTTTGCTTGATGGAGGTGGCTTTGCCGCCTGCCGCGACGGTGATCGCCGCGTAGGATTCCGTCTGGCTGCTGGAACCGCAGGTTTTGAGCGTATTGCCCTCTATCTTGGATACCGAGGCGTTTGCGAGATAGATACCGTAATAGCGGCAGCCCTCGATCGTATTTTTGCAGACGGAGACGACGCTGGCGCTGTCGGTGACTGTCAGGGCGGCGCCGATATAGTTATATAGTTTGTTGTTGTCGAGGGCTGTAACAGTGGAAGCGTGTTGTATTCGGATACCGCCGTTCGCCGAATTGCCGACGCCCATGTTATTGACGGTGTTGCCGGTGATGGAGCTGTCAGTAATCCACTGAAATACAATGCCGTCTCCCTGCGGCAGTAAGGAATTATCCTTAATCTGGTAACGATCGCCGACCTGGCAGAGGATGCCCGCCGTCGGGAAGTATTGAATCGTATTTGCGGATAGCGTGATATCTGTACACCCGTTCTGGGAGAGAATCCCATAATAATTTGTCCCCGTTGAAAACGGGCAGGACAGCGTGTTGCCCGATACCGTGGAATGATAGACATCCCGCATCACAACGCCGCTGGCGGCCGATATTTTGTTGCCTGTGACGGTAACGCCGCTGAGATAATAGTTGCCGGCCGGCAGGGTGTCCGTACCTGTGGACGAGGGCGTTCCGTTGCTTGTGGTTCCCCACAGGAGGATGCCGCTGCAATCATAGTCCGGGACGTAGGCGTCGGTGCCCGAACAGTAAATCGTATTGTTGGTGATGGCGATATTCTGGTTGATAGCGGGCGGCGTATAAGTGTCCGGCAGCGTCGACGGTGCGCCTCCGTTTGCCGCGATGGTGGAGGGCAGATAGGTGTCGTCTTTGCGCGGGGCAAGAAGAGTGATACCGCGCGGAACGTTGGTCATATAATTGCCGGATATCGTACAGTTTTTCCAGTCCATGCCCTGAATCGCGGAGCTGGTGAGCATATCGAATGTGCAGTTGGTGATAGAAATATTTTCCAGCGGCAGATTCAAGATCGCATTGTGGCTGCCGATGCCGCGGGCAACGTTGGTAAACTTACAGCTGTCGATGGTAATATTCTGGCTTTTGAGCAGCTCATAATCGAAACCGTTGATATGTCCCGGCACCAGCACATCGAACTGAATCGCCTCATAGGTTTTCGTCTTGGCTGTCGTCTCTAAGATCTGATTTTTAAACGTACACTTTTGCAGGGTAAAGTAATTGATACCTGTGACCTCCATAAAATGGGCGTTTAACGTATTCATCAGCGTGCAGTTTTTCATGGTAAAATTCTGTGTATGTCCTACTTTTATGGTAGTTGACGATGATTTGGAATCCGCAACGAAATTTTTATTCCATACGCAGCCGTTTAAGCCGCCGTCGATTGTGATATTGCGGTAGCAGTAGCCTGACTGTTTTACGTCATTTGAGGTGACGCCCGTGATGAGCATATTGCCGGTATTTTTGCTGAGGATTGTGACGCCGTCCATGTACAGGTAGGTGTTGCTGTAAATGCGCAGGGCTGAGGTCTGAAGATAGACGCCCGGTTCAACGATAATTTTTGTCGGCAGCTCGTCCGTCGCCTGGGTGCGCGCCTCGTTTAAATATTTGCGCAGCAATTTTGTCACATCCGATACCGTCTGTGTGACGCCGGCGGAAGTGGGGCTGTCTTTGAGGGTGATTTCGGCGCGCGCGCATTCTCCGGGAGTGATGATGCGGATGCGGTATCCGTTTTCAATCACGTCGCCGCTGTCCGCTTTTACGGCGTCAGCGAGATCGATTGGTTCCTCGGTCAAGGAATTTGCGCCGGCAAGGTTGTGATCGGTCTCGGAATCCTCATCCACGAGATCGCTCCCGGATGTCTGGGAATCTTTTGTCTCGGAGTCGGCATAAACCGGTTCTGTGTCCGCATCTGTACGATTCTCTGTCTCAGAATCCGTCATTTCAACAGAGCCGTTTGTGGTTTCCGTTGTGGGGGAATCGAAAGGCGCAGTTTCCGTGTCTTTGTCTGTGGCACCAAAAGAACCGCTATCCGCATCCTCTGTGGACGGCGGTTGTGTATCGGCATTTTCCTGCTGTGAGCTGCTTTCGCCCGGTGTAATCGCTGCCGCATATACCGGCGTCAGAGATTGCGCAAAAAGCAGGCCGCACAATGAAAAAGTAAGCAGTGTTTTTTTGCGGAATAAGGTCTTCATTCGTGAACCTCCTAAAATCATTTTTATCTATTCTTTCCTTATAGTATAACATTTTTTTTCTGTTTATTGTAGAAAAGATGTTTAAAATTACCTTAATTTTTCCATGATAAGGTAAATTGGTCATGAGATCACCCGTGCATTTTATTTCGTATCAAAGCCCCCCAAATATTACAAATGTGTTATATTTTGTGGGTTACAATTTCAGGTAAGGTATGCTATAGTTACCATGGAAAATTTTAACGGTGTGATATTAAGGCGATATTAAAATAAAAATTTAGGCTGATCGCTGATTTTATCACACGGCTATTTGTGCCTAGGACGTCACAAATAAACCCTGCTCCGACAATAGAAACTGCATGCGCAGATTTCTCTTGCGGTTCCTCGAACGTAACCTTCTCGGAATGGAGAATAAAATGAAAAAATGTAGAATGAATGTGATAAATTTAATCATTTGGCTGGCAGTCGGCATCATGGCCGCCGCCGTCCCGACGCTTATGCTTGTTTCCCACAGCAGCAGTCTCAATGACTTTTATAAGTGCGGTAAGGTCTGTGACATCACCCATCCGTACAGAGAGAGCGATTCCCAGGGATATCAGTATTCGGCGGCGGACGGCTGCTTTTTGGTGACGGAAGCCGAGGCGCATAAACAGTTTGACACCTGGCGGGGCAACACTAAGTGGAATTATATGATTCTGGAGCTGTCTCAATTAAATGTGGAGGAGCTGCCTGCGCAGATCGTTTTTCTATCCGCTGATTGGGAGATTTTGGCGACGAAAGATGTATTGCTGCATGAGGGCGAGAATGTCATCAAAAAAAAGGGCAAGCGCTACCGCTATGTGGATATTGTGTTGAGGGACTGCCAGGGCGTTACGCTTTCCATTGACAAGCTGCAATTCCGTGTGAAATTGCTCTCCTATGACCCCGCGCAGGCAGTGGGGGTGTTTGCGGCGGCCTTTCTTTTGTATCTGCTGGTGACTGGCGGGACGGCTTATTTCTTTCGCAAAAGCGGGTGGTGTCCTGACTGGTATCGCATTATAGAAGGGCTGCAGAGCCTGTATCTGTTTGCAGGGGAGCCGGTCGGACGGTTTTTTGGCAGACTGGGAGAGCGGGCGAGGGCAGCGATAAGAACTGCGCTGTTCCTCTTTCTGATCTTATACATGATGATTGTCATGGATTTGCATATGTATGAGGGGGCGGCGTACCTTTGGATTCACTGTCTTGTGGGGAGCATCGTCTTTTTGCTGTTGGGATTTTTGTGTTACGATAAGCAGCTGGTGCGTATCGCGTGGAACCGCAGGCTTTTGGGCGCATGGCTTTTATTGTGGCTGCTCGCCGCTGTGTCGGATGTGATCGTGCCAAAACGCTATGCATATCAGGGATACATCATGGTTTTTGTGCTGGGCTTTTTCTATTTTATGTGGAACAACATGCGGGACAGGAGACAGATCTTTCATGATCTGATTGCGGCTATACGAATAAGCTTTGTCATCACCACCGTGTTTTGTTTTGTATGCCGTCCCTGGACAGAGGGGATGCGCTATCTTGGAAGCTATTACAGGCCCGGGATGTACGGGATGTATCTGCTGTTTGTCTGTATCGCCCTGCTTTGCTGTGTAGACAGAGAACTCAGCCGAGACGGCTGGTCATGGCGGCTGTTCCTTTCTATGACGGGCTTTGCGTTGGCGGGGTTTCTTTTGTGGAAGACACAGAGCTCTTCCGGGATTATACCGGTGTTTGCGGCATGTGTGATCTGGCTGTTTTACCGGCTTGTGCTGCTAAAAGGGCGCGCAAAGAGAAAAAAGACGCTGGCAGCCATCGCACTTATGATAGTGATCGCCGTGCCTGTTTCCTATGCGGGAACCTGGGGGCTTTTACATCTGCCGCACATACTGGGAACCGAGATCAAGATAAAGAGCGACGCCGATTTTGATATTACCGTGTGGAATTATTTTGAGCCGGAGACCGTCTATGCGGGTCAGGAGGAGGCGGATGTCTCTATCATGGAACACCGCATCATAAAAAAGCTCTTTGGCAGACAATCCCTGGAAAAGATTAGCTCCATGCGCAATTTTTATTGGGCGGCGCATCTGCGCGAGATGAATCTGACCGGGCATGCGTATAAGGCGAAGATCTGGGGGGGCACCCGCTGGCCGCACAATGGGGTGATTGCCATGATGTACCGCTATGGAATCTTTGCCGGAATGCCGTACGTCGTGATGGTGGGCTGCTGTTTCTTTGGCGGATGGCGTTATCTGCGCAGAACTGCCGATTCTTACGGTTATTTTATGTTTGCCTCCATGGTGGCTTGTGTTTTTCTGATATTAATAGAAAATCTGGAGCTTCCGTTTCTTTATCTGTGCTGGATTGTGATGTACACGATGATGGGCGAGCTGTTTGCGGAAGAGAAAAGGTGAGGCAAAAGAGCGGTCTGTCAGCGGATTCGTGTCAAGCAAATTAAGAAAATCCTAAGAGAAATTTCCATAAAAACACAGTTTCGTTTTGAATAAGATCGTGATATGATGTGCACAGAAATTTATTGACGATAAAACGAGAGGCGACAAAGAACATGAGAAAAAGAATTTTGGCAGCATTTTTAGCGGTCTGCATGGGATTTACTGCCATCCCGGCAGAACATATGGTGTACGGTACACAAAAGCAGCAGGAGGGCATAGAAGCTGCTGTCACACCGCAGGAGGGGGAGGATTCCCCGGAGGCAGCGGCGCCGGAGCCATCGGGGCCCGGGGATACGCAGGATACATGGGACACACAGGCTCCCCCGACAGAGGCTGTGTATGCAGAGGATACGGGGGATACAGAAGAATCCCCGACCCAGGATGCAGATACAGAGGATACAAAGGAACCTGCGCAGGAGCTTTCCCCCGGGTCAGGCGATTCCTCGACGGAAAAAAGCGGTGAGGAGGATGCGCAAAAAGAGGTTGGGCTCAACTATCTGTTGGTGGAATCTCCCTACATCGAGACGCCCGGGACCCAGAATATCGTCGTGAGTATCGGCGAGGAGTACGAGCAGCTGGAAGATGTGTCGATGACGTATGTCAATCACACGACCGGAGAGCGGTTCGTCGTTCCGGCTAAGGCGGCCGTACAGGATATGGCGCTGTTCCAGTTGGAGTTTGCGGATGGAAGCTTAGCCGGCAGCTATGAGGTGTTGGAAATCACCTGCCGCTACCGGGGAGAAGAAAAGAAGTTCGATATCAAAAAGCTGGAAATGTCGGCAGTGTTTGGCGTCAATCAGCAGGTGGACGCCAATCCCGACGACGTGCTGATCAATGAGAGCGTGCTCGAAGAGATGGAAGCCAACGTCATTCAGATGGACGGGGAGGGAAATGTGATCTCCGAGAACGTGATCGGCGATATGTCCGGGCAGGGGATTGCGGACGGATTATCCAGATACACGGATATCAAAAAAGCCGGCAATCTCGTTGTAGTGCTCGACGCCGGGCACGACGATATGCATGCGGGCGCCAGATATTTTGGCGTCGGCGAGGAGACGCTGACATTAAAAATCGCGCAGTACTGTAAAATGGAACTGGAAACTTACGGCGGCGTTTCGGTCTATATGGTGCGCGAGAGCGGCGCCTGTCCGTATGCGTACGGCGGCTGGATTTCTTCCGGGACCTGTAACGAGCGGCGCGTGCAGTTTGCCGCGAGCGTGGGAGCAAATATCTATGTCAGCTTCCATCTCAATGCCAGCACGAGCAGCGGTGTCAGCGGAGTGGGCGTCTATTATCCCAATGCCAATTACCGCTATGATCTCTCGGAGATCGGTCGCGACTTAGCGTCCAGAATCTATTACAAACTGACGGCGCTTGGACTTAGTACATGGGGACCGGGCATCATGACGCAGAATTCTTCCGATTACACCTATGACGACGGTTCTACGGCGGATTATTTGGCCGTGATCCGCAACTGTAAAAAAGCGGGCATTCCCGCGGTGCTGATCGAACACGCGTTCTTGAGCAACAGCAACGATTACTATAATTATCTGAGTTCCGACGAAAAATTGCAGATGCTTGGCATCGCCGATGCCACGGCGATTGCCGAAAAGTACGGTCTGTATAAGAAGGGAATGAATTCTCAGTTTACAGCAGTCTTATCGCAGTCCGGCGGCAAGATATACCTCGAATGGAGCATGGCGGACGGGGCTGCTCACTATGAGCTGTACCGCAGTACCCAAAAAGACAGCGGGTTTAAAAAGATCAAAAAGGTGAGCGGAGCGCTCAATTATACCGACTCCGCAATCGAAGCCGGCACGACCTATTATTATAAGGTAAAACCGGTGTTTTCCGACGGACGGGCAGTCGAGGAATCGGCGGTAGTGTCAGGAATAGCCTTAAAACAGCCGAGGATTGTGTCGGTGGAATCCCAGGCGAGCAGGCAGATCACACTGACATGGAAAGCCGTGACGGGCGCGGCAGGATACTTGATTCTGCGCGATGGCGGCAACGGAAAGTACCAGCAGGTGGCGCAGGTAAACGGTAAAAAAACGAACACTTATACCGATACGGTGCCTGCTGATCAGGTGCTTTACCGCTACAAGGTGCAGCCCTACCATATGTTTAATAACCTGCAGGGGGTAGGTTCGGCTTCTGAGCCGGACGAGGGCATGACGATTGCGGTGCCGCAGAATATCAAAGTGCTTTCACTCGACGAGACACAGCTTGAGATTTCCTGGAGTAAAGTCAGCGGGGCGTCCTACTATGAGATTTACCGCTGTACCAATATAAACGGTTCTTTCCGAAAAATTGCGGACACTTCCTCCGGCAGTGAGACAAGCTATGTGGATGACAGTGTAAAAAAAGGTAAAACTTACTATTATAAGATACAGGCGATCGGTACGAGCGGTGATGTGGCGATCTACAGCGGCCAGTCGGCGGCAGTCGGAGGCCGGACGATCGCGCGGACGAAGATCACTTCCGTCAAATCCGTAAACTCCAAGACCTTGCAGATTTCCTGGGAGAAGGTTGCGGATGCTTACGGTTACCGCGTGAAGCGCAGTACAAAAAAGAACGGAACTTATAAAGAGATCAAGACGATCACCTCGGCGAGTACGGTTTCTTATAAGGATAAAAAGAGATCGCCGGGCAAGACCTATTATTATGTGGTGGAAGTTTTAAGCAAAACCGGGGAGACGATCGGTTATTCGGGCGACTCGGCGGTAAAGAGCGGACGGACAGCGCCGCAGACGTCGATCGAGTCTGTGACGGCTACAGAGAAAGGCCGGCTTGATGTGACATGGGAGGAAGTGGACGGCGCTTACGGCTATATTGTCAAGCGCGGCACCAGCAAGAACGGGACTTACAAAAATCTGGCGACCGTGCGGGACGACACGTTTTATGAAGATAAAAATGTAAAAAAAGGCACGACCTATTATTACAAAGTGGAAACGATCAATAAGGTGGGCGGTGTGAAAGGTTACAGCGGCGATTGTGCGGCTGTGGCGGGAAAGATTCTGCCGACAACGGAGATCACGTCATTGAAGGCGGTGGACGGAAAGACGATTCGCCTTGGCTGGAAAAAGACTTCCGGCGTGGGTGGCTATCTGATTTACCGCAGTACCAAGAAGAACGGCAAATACGAGCAGATTGCCAAGGTCAAAGGCAGCCAGACTGTCAAATATGACGATAAGTCGGTTGTGAACGGAAAGACCTATTACTATAAGATACAGACCTACAAGAAGAGCGGCGGCGCCAACAGTGTATCCAAGTTCTCGGGAACCAAAAAAGCATGGACCGTCAATAAAGCGGCGATTTCCGCAGTGACTGGTACCAGTGGCGGCAAAGTGACGTTAAACTGGGGAGAGGTAAAAAATGCCGACGGCTACTCGATTTATCGGCGTGTCGGTACCAGCGGCAGTTTTAAGAAGGTCGCCAAAGTTAAGAGCAGCCAGTTCAAATATGTGGATGACGATATTAAAAGCGGACAGGTATATTCTTACCGCATTGCGGCCAACACGACGCTGATGGGAAAGGCCGAGGGCAGGGGCGATTACAGCGCTACCATTGTCGTTCCGGTACTTGCCAAGAACACGATCAATTCCGGCATTTTGCAGGAGAATAATACGCTTGTGCTCGGCTGGACGCAGGTGCCAAATGCAACCGGTTATGAGCTCGCGTGCAGCTTGCAGCGGGACGCCAATTTTGTCTCGCTGGCAAAGACGGCGCTCCCCTCCTATCAGCATCCCAATTTACAGCAGGGCGCTACTTACTATTACAGAGTGCGGGCTTATGCCACGCTGAGTAACGGCAGTGTGGTTTACGGGCCTTGGTCGACCGTGCACGAGCAGGTGGCAGGCCACGCGATTATGGGAGAGAGCAGTGTGACCGTAGAGCAGATGACGTCCTATTACCAGGCGCGCTACTCTTATCCGTCAGAGATCTACACGGAAAAAGGCGCACCCGACGCGGCCACGTTCTTTACGATATTAAAAGAGGAAGCACAGGCGGAGGGTGTCAAGACCGAGGTACTGTTTGCGCAGGTAATCTTAGAGACCGGAGGTTTGCGCTTTGACGGTGATGTGGCGGCATGGCAGTGTAACTTCGGCGGAATCGGCGCGACCGGAAATGGTGTGCCGGGAGAGGTATTTGCGGACGTGCGGACTGGACTTCGCGCACAGACGCAGCATCTAAAGGCATATGCCAGCACGGCGCCCCTCAACCAGGCATGTGTTGACCCGCGGTTTTCTCTGGTAAAACGTGGCAGTGCGCCCTATATTGAGTGGCTTGCGATTCCGAAGAATCCATATGGCGGCGGTTGGGCTGCCGATCCAGATTACGCGGAAAAATTGCTGGGCATCATACAAAATTTATAAGAAATTGAAAATATTTTGCAAGAAAGCTTTTGTTTCTGGATAAAATATGATATACCTTAATAATGAGGAATTTCAGGATATTTATGGAAGGTATATATATAGATGAAACAATTGATACACGACAGACAGCTGTTGATTCGCAGAATATTTTTGATGTGCTACGATATGCTGGCGGTGATTACCGCCGGCATGTTGGCGTTATTTGTAAGATTTGAATTTCACTTTACTGCTATTCCGATCGAATATTTGGATGAATACTGGCGGCGGATTCCCTGGATGCTGGCGGTGACGCTCGTGATTTTCTGGACGCTTCGATTGTACTCAAGTTTGTGGAGCTATGCGGGGGCGCTGGAGATGATGTATATCGTTTCCGCCTGCGTGCTTGATGTACTCGCAGTGCTGATGATCTTTTTACTCGGCAGATGGGAGAATACGACCTACCCGATTCCACGGAGTTTTTATGTGCTCTACGGCATGTTTCTTATCGCTCTCGTCATGGGATGCCGTTATTCTTACCGCGGGGTGCGAGCGCTGCGCACACTGCGCCAAAACGGAACATACCAGAGAAATGTGTTGATTGTGGGAGCCGGTGATGCCGGCAATCAGCTGATCAAGGAGATCAAAAACAGCTACTACATCAGAAAACGCGTCGTGGGAGTAATCGATGACGACCATTTTAAAATTGGCAGCTATATCCATGGGGCAAAAGTGGTGGGAGACCGTCACTGTATTCCGGCCAAAGTGCAGGAGCTGCACGTACACGAGATCATTATCGCGATGCCGAGCGCGCCGCCAAGGCAGATCAAGGAGATACTCGACGTCTGTAAAGAGACCGGCTGCGAGTTAAAGCGTCTGCCCGGCATCTATCAGTTAGTCAACGGCGAAGTCAGTATCAGCAGCTTAAAAGATGTGGATGTCAACGATCTTTTGGGGCGTGAGCCAGTTTCAGTAGACCTCGACTCGATCATGGGCTATGTTTCGGGAAAAGTAATTATGATCACCGGCGGCGGCGGTTCCATCGGAAGCGAGCTCTGCCGTCAGATTGCATGCCACCAGCCCAGGCAGCTGATTATCGTGGATATCTATGAAAATACTACCTATGATATTCAAAATGAGCTGCGGGCGGCTTTCCCGGAACTGGATTTGGTGGTGCTCATCGCTTCCATCCGCAATACCAACCGCATGAACTATATTTTCGAGACATATCATCCCGAAATTATTTACCATGCAGCGGCGCACAAGCATGTGCCGCTGATGGAAGACAGCCCCAACGAGGCGATCAAAAACAATGTGCTCGGCACGCTCAAGCTGGTGCAGGCGGCGGACAGATACCATGTCAGACGTTTCGTGCAGATTTCCACGGACAAAGCCGTCAACCCCACCAATATCATGGGAGCCAGCAAACGCATCTGTGAGATGATTATTCAGACTTACAACAAACGCTCTGCAACCGAATATGTAGCGGTGCGCTTTGGAAATGTGCTCGGGAGCAACGGCAGTGTGATTCCGCTGTTTCGCAAACAGATTGAGCGGGGCGGCCCTGTGACCGTGACACATCCTGATATTGTGCGCTTTTTTATGACGATTCCTGAGGCGGTGTCTTTGGTGCTGCAAGCGGGTGCGTACGCAAAAGGCGGCGAGATCTTTGTGCTCGACATGGGGGAGCCTGTGCGGATTCTTGATCTCGCGCGCAACCTGATTTTACTTTCCGGACATAAGCCGGATGAGGATATCCCCATTATATTTACCGGGCTTCGCCCGGGGGAGAAGCTCTATGAGGAAATGCTCATGGAAGAAGAAGGCTTAACGGAGACAGAAAATAAATTAATTCATATCGGTAAGCCGATCGAGATGAACGAAGAACACTTTTTGGAGCAGTTGGAGAAATTAAAAAATTATGTGGTGACGGAGCCTGCGGATATCCGAAGATGGGTACAGGAGATTGTGCCCACCTATCATCCGGATAACGTGTAACATGGCAAAAGGAGGGATATGGTGCGTCAGGAAGAAAAGCACACACTGACGAGAAAGCAGCTGCGCTATATGAAGATCAAGCGCGTCCTCGATTTTTTGACGGCGCTTGGCGCAGTGATAATATTGTCACCGGT
>CAJTYI010000092.1 GCA_910584215.1 uncultured Roseburia sp.
TCTTGTGCTGCTGCCGGAGGATGCAGCCAACCATATAGCGGTCGTGGATAAGGCAAAACCGGAGGTTGGCGACGTCAAACCGGAAGCTGCTGCGGCTGGAAAACCGGTTGTGGACAGGGAGAAACCGGAGGCCGGTGACAGATCACGCGGCGAAATAGAGCGTGAGCAGCCGGCAGGCGATGCAGCGGGGGAACAGTCGAACGCTTCTAAGAAATGGCGAAGCGGCTTTGTGGCACAAACTGCTGCGTGCGGCCTTGCCGTCGATATCGGCACCACGACACTCGTGATGGCACTGTATGAATTGTCTGCGGGCAGACAGCTCGGCGTCAGAGCATCCGTCAATCACCAGCGGGCATATGGCGCGGATGTGCTTGCCAGAATTACGGCGGCCAGCCAGGGGCGCGCGGGAATGCTTAAGAAAACGATACAAAATGATCTGCGCCAGATGGTGATTGTTCTGCTGCAGCAGTGCCGGGTCTCGCCGTCGCAGGTGCGGCATATGGTGATAGCCGCAAATACGACGATGTGCCATCTTCTGTTGGGATACGATACGGCAGCGCTGGGCAGCGCTCCGTTTACGCCGGTCAATATCGGATGGATTGAGCGCTCTTATGCGGAGGTTTTTGGGAGCACGGAGATATCGGCGCCCGTCACCATCCTGCCGGGCATCAGCGCGTTTGTGGGGGCGGATATCGTCGCCGGCATCTACGCCTGCGGTATGGCAGAGCGAAAGGAGAGCGCCTTATTTCTGGATGTGGGCACAAACGGAGAGATGGCAGCCGGCGGCAGCGACGGTATTTTTGTGACCTCCACCGCCGCCGGTCCGGTATTTGAGGGCGGCGGCATCGCAAACGGGATGCCGGGTGTGCCGGGGGCCGTGAGCCATCTGACGCTGACGGCGGACGGAGAGATTGAGCGCATAGAGACGATCGGTGATAAGGCTCCGATTGGACTTTGCGGCAGCGGCATTGTAGATTTTGTCGGAGAGCTGGTGAGACATCGCCTGGTGGACGAAAACGGCACGCTGCAGGAACCGTGGTTTTTGGATGGCATTCCGGCGGGGGAGCCAAAGCTTCGCCTCTATCAGAAGGATATAAGAGAATTTCAGATGGGAAAAGCCGCGATCCGCGCGGGGATCGACCGGTTGACTGCACACGCGCAGGCATCGGGAGCGGTAATCGATCGGATTTACCTGGCCGGCGGTTTCGGATATGGGCTTTCGGCAGAGAGCGCCATCCGAACCGGCTTATTTCCGGCCGATTTTGCGGGCAGAGTGCGTGTGCTTGGAAACAGTGCGCTTGCAGGGGCGGCGCGCTATCTGCTGGAGAGGGAGGATGACAAAGTAAATCGGATACTAAGGCTTGCGGAAAGCATAAATCTGGCCGAGGAACCAGGATTTTATGACCGCTATGTAGCCGCAATGCAGTTTGAGGGTCTTGATTAATAACGATGGGAAAGAACAGGATGCGGGCAATGGGACACTGTCCGCCTGACAAAGTGCCGTTTGCGCGGCGGAATGAGAGGAAATTATGTACGACCAATTGACAGAACAGGATATCCAAAAAATGAAGGAGGAAATCGAGTACCGCAAGCTGGTAGTGCGCAAAAATGCTTTGGAGGCTGTGAAAGAGGCGCGGGCACACGGAGATTTGAGTGAAAATTTTGAGTACCATGCGGCGAAGAAGGACAAGAATCAAAATGAGAGCCGCATCCGCTACCTCGAGAAAATGATTCGCACCGCCAAAGTGATTTCCACGGATTCGGCGGACGACGAGGTGGGGATGAACAATACGGTCACGGTTTACTTCGAGGAGGATGACGAGGAGGAAGTGTACCGCATTGTCACGACTATCCGCGGCAATTCCCTAAAGAATCTTATCAGCAACGAATCGCCGCTTGGGAAAGCTTTGATGGGACATAAAGTCGGCGAGCGCGTGGAGGTGGTCGTAGACGACAGTTACAGCTATTTTGTGCAGATCAGAAAAATTGAAAATACCGTGGACGAGGGCGAAGATCAGATTCGGAAATTTTAATTAAAAATTGATCTGCGGCATTCGTCCGCAGAAAATAGAAAGGCAGGGAATACGAATGAGATTATTGATAATACGCCACGCGGAACCTGATTATACGATTGATTCTTTGACAGAGAAAGGCTGGCGGGAGGCAAAGCTTTTGGCAGAGCGCATCGCAAAGATTCCGGTCCGTGCATTTTATGTTTCTCCGCTGGGGCGGGCGAGGGATACGGCTTCTTTGACATTAAAAAAGATGGGGCGCACGGCCGTGGAATGTGAATGGCTAAAAGAGTTTTGCCCGGAAATTAACCGGCCGGATATTACCGACCGGAAAAAGTGCGCGTGGGACTGGCTGCCGCAGGACTGGACCGGGGAGGAGGACTTTTTTCGCCGCGATCTGTGGGCATTGAACTCTGTTATGCAGGAGGGGAGCGTCAGGGAAGAATATCAGCGGGTGATCGCGCATTTTGACGCTCTGTTGGGGGAGCACGGCTATGAGCGGGAAAAAGAATATTATCGGGTGCGTCAGGCAAACCGGGATACGATTGTATTTTTCTGCCATTTTGGGTTAGAATGTGTACTGCTGAGCCGATTGATGAATGTCTCGCCGATGATATTGTGGCATCATTTCTGCGCGGCGCCTTCCTCCGTCACAACGGTCTATACGGAGGAGCGCAGGCGTGGCATAGCCTCGTTCCGGGCGGCGTCGTTCGGCGATATATCCCATTTGTATGCCGGCGGGGAGCAGCCTTCGTTCGCGGCGCGGTTTTGCGAGACATTTGACTGTGAAGACGAGCGTCATGACTAAGCGCAGCCTACGTTTGCGTTTGTAAATTTTAGGAGGATTTGTGTTTGTTCGCTTCTCTGTACTGCTTGGGCGAGATGCCTTTTTGTTTGTGGAACGTCTTGGAAAAATAGAGGCTGTTGTCAAAGCCAAGGGAGTTTGCAATCGCCGTGACGGACAGCTGTGAGTGCTCTAACAGATAGCAGGCCTGTTTCATGCGAAAGTCTGTCAGGTATTCTTTGGGCGACTGGTGCAGTACGGTTTCAAACGATCGGAAGAGATGGCTGCGGCTCACACCCACATAATCCGCAATATCCTCCACGGTGATCGCATAGGAATAATTGGCCGAGATATATTCGATGCCTTTTTGCACATAGTTGTTGGCGGAGTCCTGGGAATCATTGCGGTTGGAGCCATGCATAAAAAGAGCCAGCATCGTGTAGAGATGCCCGGTCATTTCCACGGCGTGTTGAAACTCGTTGCCGCGGGCGTCGTAAATATGCAGAATCTGCCGGCGGATGGATTCGCCCATCGGGGTGTTTTGGATACAGGGATGATCAGGAGAAAAGTCTGTGGCAGTCAGTATCATCGAGGCGTCGCTGCCCGTAAAGCCGACCCACGCATATTCCCACGGGTCGCCGCCGTCGGCGTAGTAGACGACTTCTAAGTTGGGGTAAACCAGAAATGTATCACCCTCGTGCAGGGCGTAAGTCTGTCGGTTGACGCGGTAAAAACCGCTCCCGGATATCACATAGTGTATCAGGTAGTGGTCGCGGATGCCGGGTCCCCACTGGTAGTGCGGTTCACATTTTTGGAAGCCGACGTTGTAGACGGAGAGAGAAACCAGTTCCTTGCGGGTGACGATGTAGGAGTTTTTATAATTATCGTGCATATGGACCTCGTTTCGTGATGATTTGGCGCGGTAAGGGATTTTTTATGATGTTATGCGATACTTTGCACCATTTCCGCGGCGATTGGCAGGGAGGTAAGGGATTGGTAAACATGAATTATAAATATTATAATTTGTGTGCTCAGATAATGCAACATAATCGCATGTAGTTTTAGACAATATTTTTGTGACGCAATTTTCCCGCAAACCCGCGTGACGTTTGGCGATAAAAACGTTATAGTATCGTTAATTTGTCGCCGCCTTGTGTGCAGTTTATTTTGCGGTCAAAGCGCGGACACAGACAAAAAATGTTTTACAAAAAATGTAAATATATAAGAATCGAAAACAGAATTGGAAAGGAGGGCTTAGCCCATGCAATGTCTATTTGTAGAATACCCTGCGTGCAGTACCTGTAAGAGAGCCAAAAAATGGTTGGAGCAGCGCGGTGTGACATTTACGGACCGCAATATCAAAGAATCGAACCCTGCGAAAGAAGAGCTGAAAGAATGGCACGAAAAAAGCGGGTTGGATATCAAACGTTTTTTCAATACCAGCGGTACGCTGTACAGGGAAATGAAATTGAAAGACCGTCTGCCGAATCTGTCATTGGAAGAAAAATATGACTTGCTCTCTGCCGACGGGATGCTGGTGAAACGACCGATTTTGGTGACGGAAAAAGGCATTACAACCGGATTTAAGGAGGAAGAGTGGGAGAAATTGTTGTAAACGAGCCGGTAATTTGCAATAGTGCAACATAATTGCATATAAATTATACATTTTCAAATGTACAATTCCATGGATTTCATTTATGATAAGAGCGACCAATCAAAAAGAGAGCAAAAACGGAAAGGTGGGAATATCATGGCTATTTTAGTTACAGGCGGCGCCGGTTATATCGGCAGCCACACATGTGTGGAGTTATTGAACGCGGGATATGAGGTTGTCGTTTTGGATAATCTTTGTAATTCTTCCGAGAAGTCCTTAGAGCGCGTCAAAGCGATCACCGGAAAAGAGGCAACATTTTATCAGGGAGATATCTTAGACCGCGGCATCTTAAATAAGATTTTTGCGGAGCAAAAGATTGACAGCTGTATTCATTTTGCGGGGTTAAAGGCTGTGGGTGAGTCGGTGGAGAAACCCTGGGAGTATTATAATAACAATATAGCAGGCACATTGACGCTGGTGGATGTTATGCGTCAAAACGGCTGTAAAAATATTATCTTCTCCTCCTCCGCTACCGTGTACGGCGACCCGGCGCAGATTCCGATTACGGAAGAGTGTCCCAAAGGACAGTGTACAAATCCTTACGGCTGGACGAAGTCCATGTTAGAGCAGGTACTTTCCGATGTTCAGAAAGCTGACCCGGAGTGGAACGTTATCCTGCTTCGCTATTTTAACCCGATCGGCGCCCACAAGAGCGGTACGATGGGTGAGAATCCCAACGGTATCCCCAACAATCTCATGCCGTATGTCACCCAGGTGGCTGTCGGCAAGTTAAAAGAGCTTGGCGTGTTCGGCGATGATTACGATACCCCGGACGGCACAGGCGTCCGCGATTATATCCATGTGGTGGACTTAGCAGTCGGCCATGTAAAAGCATTAAAGAAGATCGAGGAGAAGGCGGGGCTTTGTATTTATAATCTCGGAACCGGCCACGGTTACAGTGTGCTCGATATCGTTAAGAATTTTGAGGAAGCCAACGGCTTAAAGATTCCTTATGTGATAAAGCCAAGGCGCGCCGGAGATATTGCCACCTGCTACTGCGACCCGTCGAAGGCCGAGAGAGAGCTTGGCTGGAGCGCGCAGTATGGTATCCGTGAAATGTGCGAGGATTCCTGGAGATGGCAGAAAAATAATCCCAATGGGTATGAGGAATAAAGGACAGACATTGTTCTTTACATGCTAAAAAGTGTAAAAACCTATGTTAGGTATTCATTTAACAGAGATTGACAAAATCAAAGAGTAGCAGCGTTTTTATATGAAACGGCAGTGATAAACAAGGTGCAGCGCCCTTATCAGATAAGGAGGCGCAGCACCTTGTTTTACACAAATTCGTACAGATAGAAAGGTGCGGCTGAATTTTTTGTGCGCCGATCCACAATAAAAATAGCAGAAAACATTCGTTTTCTGCTATCAGGGTTGGGCTATTCTCTAAAGAATAAGCAGTTCCTAGGGGAATCGAACCCCTGTTTCCGCCGTGAGAGGGCGGCGTCTTAACCGCTTGACCAAGGAACCGGACAAGTGATACTATATCACGTCTCTTGATAAAATGCAAGTACTTTTACAAAATTTTACAAAAAAATTTTATCTATCATTCGATCACCAGCATTTGCCCATTTTTCGCAGAAAAATAGAGCTTTTGGAAATTTCTGTAGCATTTCACAGCGAAATATGATAGGTTAATATTAGGTAGGAAACAACGTAAATATTTTCCTTATAGCGTTTCCTGCGCCGATTTTGCTACGTGTAAACGCAGAAATTGTCATACAAAATCGAGCGTGTCCTCCCAGAGTATAGTCATAGAAGGCACATGTGTTTGTCGGTTATGATGGGGGATTGGGGTTATAACGGGCGCGGAATGGAGATAGAGATGATTAAACGAAGGTATGTGAGGACAAGACAGTTGCAGGAGGGGATGCGAATCGATCAGGCGATCAAAGATCGGCTGGATCGGACTCTGATTGCCCGGGGAACCTTTTTGGATGCCTATATGATTGAAAATCTGATCAATCTCGGGGTTTCCGCTGTTTACATACGCGAGGGGGAGGAAGACCCGGAGCCGGAGAAACCGAAGGTTGAGCTAAAGCCGGAGGTAAAACATAAAGTCGAAAAAATGCGGCGGGACGACCCCGTGAAAGTCAGTTTAAAAGAGAGCGTGAAAAAACGTGTTTCTGAAGGGATACAATATCTGTACAACAACACGGATTCCAGCAGTTTTTCCGATATGACGACCAACATCACAGACGAACTGATGCGCGCGATCAATGACAACAATGCGATCGCGGTCGATATCAACGTATTAAAGACGAGCGACGAGTATACGTTTAAACACAGCGTAGATGTGGCGACGCTTGCCATGATCGTCGCCAAAAAGCAGGGAATGGGCAGGGAGGATATCTATAATATCGGGATTGCAGGTCTTTTGCACGATATGGGAAAGTCCAAAATTCCCAATGAAATCTTAAACAAACCGGCGAAGCTCGACGACGCGGAGTTTGCGATTATGAAACAGCATCCGCTGCTTGGGTATGCGATCCTGAAAGATAAAAAAGAATTTCCTACAACGGTTCCACTTGCAGTGCTGCAACATCATGAGAAGATGAACGGCAGAGGGTATCCCATGGGGGTGACGGCGGATAAGATCACACCGTATGCAAAAATCTTGTCGGTGGTGGATGTCTATGATGCGCTGGTGACGGAACGCCCATACAAAAAAGCGCTGTCGCAGCGCACGGCAGTTGAGATGATTATGTCAATGACAGACGATCTGGATATTATCAGCATGAAAACATTTTTATCTAGTGTCATTCTCTATGCGGTGGACTCGACGGTACAACTGAGCAACGGAGAAGACGCGATTGTAGTAAAAAATAATCCCGATTCGGTGCTGCGTCCGGTAGTAGTGGGGTGTAGCTCCGGCAGAGTCTATGATCTGGCGACGGATATCAGCTGTGCCAATGTTATTATTATGTGAGGGATGCTATGCAGGATATGAGAAAGATCATTCAGACTGTCATCGTATTACTTATGTTTTTTTTGATGGTGATCTCATTGTTTTTTTATCTGGGTACTTTGGATGCAGATGCGCCCGAGAGTGCCGCGGGAGAGATTTTGTATGATGAAAGCGCATATGCGGAGGATGAAGATTATCGTCTGGTGAGTTATACGACGTATACTTATGACCAATTCGGCAATCAGAGGAGTTGTTATAAATACAACGCTGACGGGACGCTTGATTCTTTTGAGGAGAAGCGCTATGCCACTACCGGAGATTGGCTGCAGCAGGTGAGCGGCAGCCAGTACGGCAGTCACAGAACACAGACAGACCGCCGGCTTTACGGCGCCGACGTGGAGGGAGAGTCGCGCATCGTAAAAGCGGAATATTATGACGACGGCATTTTGCAGAATGTCACATACAATTATTTTTTTGACGGCAAAGTGGCGAAACTGACGGCTTGGCTGTCCGAGACCGGCGAGGTGGAAAGTTACCATGGAAGAATCTATATGGATACAGACGAGGAGGAGACGCTGGCAAAGTTTACCTATGAGAACGACAAGACGCTGACAAATTTTCTCTATACCAGGCTGGATGACAAAAACCGTCTGTTGGAGGAACATATTGGTTCGGGGACCGACGATACGATATTTCGGGAGGAAACGTTTGTGACCTATGACGACAGAGAACATTCCAGCAGACAGATTACTTATTGGCCGATTGGGCACCTCAATTCTTACCAGGATGACGTTTATTCCGCCGACGGAAAGCTGCTCAAACGTTTGATGTATCTTCATGGACTAAACGGAGGTTCCCTGCATGACCCTATGGCGGATATGCGCGTTGCGGAGGGATATTGGGCGGAATACGACGGGGAGCGGCTTACCTGGGAACTTAGCACCAGCTGGGAGGAGCTGCAGAGATATACGTTATACCGTTATGATGAAAATGGATTGGTGTCGTTAATGTTTGATTACCAGGGCGGGAGTGCGACAGCAAGACAGCTCTACCGTTATGTTTATAATGAACAGCAGCAGGTCACCGGCATCTATATGTATAATTTGGCAAAGGAGCTGGAGGAGTACTCCTTCACAGACAACAGCGGAGTCCGGTACGAGATTCATTTTGATGCGGTGTACCATACGGTAAAAACGATTACCAGCCATTATCCGGAAGGAAACATCAAAGAGCAGTACTCTTTTTTGAAACGCGACTGGTCGAGTGATAATAATATGCTATGGCACGATGTGTACTATTATAAATCTTCGCCAGAGAATAAAAACAAGGCATATGAAACTACAGTTTACCGGTATGATATAGAGGGGAATTTAATGGAAACGCTCGATGGGAGTGCACTGTAGCGAGGAGGAGCAATGGCAATCATAGGAATTGATTTGGGAACGACAAATAGTCTGGCAGCTGTTTATCGCGACGGAACGGTAGAATTGATTCCAAACAGTTTGGGAGAATATATGACGCCTTCTGTAGTGAGTTTTGGAGAAGGCGGTGAAGTATTTGCAGGAAATATTGCAAAGCAGATGTTGGTGACAAAACCGGAATGTACGTTCCGTGAATTTAAGCGGAATATGGGCACTGATTTTGAGTATACGGCGGGGCGCAGAAAATATCGCCCGGAAGAGCTGTCCGCATTCGTGCTTCGCAAATTAAAGGAAGACGCGGAACACTATCTCGGGGAAGAAGTCACGGAGGCTGTCATCAGCGTGCCGGCGTATTTTAATGATGACAAGCGATGCGCCACCAAAAATGCAGGAAAACTTGCAGGGCTCAAAGTGGAGCGCCTTATCAACGAGCCTTCGGCGGTGGCTCTCAAGCATCACAGCGGGAGCGACGGGATGGAGACGTTTTTGGTATTTGATTTTGGCGGCGGTACGTTGGATGTTTCGCTGGTGGAGGCATTTGATAACGTTGTGGAGATCAAGGCGGTTGCGGGAGATAATTACTTGGGCGGCAAAGATTTTAATGAGGCGATTGCCGCGGAGTTTTTAAGGCGTAACGATCTTGCACTGCTGACGCCGGAAGAAAATGGAATTCTATTAAAAGAGGCCGAGCAGTTAAAGATTATGCTCTCCAAAGAAAAAGAGGCCATGCGGCGTTTTATGCTGCGCGGACAGGAGTATATCATGAAGATGACAAACCAGGAGCTGATTCACTGCTCTGTGGAGTTGTTTCAGCGCATGGCGAAACCGATTCAAAAGGTAATCAATGACAGCGGTATGGAGGAGAGCGAGATCGATAAAATAATTCTCGTGGGGGGATCTTCTAAGATGCCGGTGGTTAAGCAGTATCTGAAGAGTATCGTAAATATTCCGGTTGTCAGCGACGACAGGCCGGATGAGAGTATTGCTTTAGGCGTAGGAATGGCGGCGGCGATCAAGGAGCGCACAGGGGAAGTAAAGGATATGCTTTTGGCAGATATCTGCCCGTTTTCCCTTGGGACGGAGGTCTACGACGGAAGTTTTTCCCCGATCATCGAGCGCAATGACACGCTTCCCTGCAGCAGGAGCAAGTACTATGTGACCGTGCAGGATTTTCAGAAAGAACTGGAATTTAACATCTATCAGGGCGAGAATATGGTTGCCGCGGACAACTTGCTGCTCGGTAAGATGATGATTAAAAATCTGCCGTTGGAGCCCAAAGGCCGCGCCGGGGCAATGGTAACATTTTTGTACGATATCAACGGGATTTTGGATGTGCGCATCGAGAGTAAAAATGAGACCGTGCACAAGGTGATCTTTAATAAAAAAATGGGTCTGAGTGAAGCGGAGATCGAAAAGCGTGTGGAACAGTTGAAAAAGCAGACATTTTATCCTGCCAGCCAGGAGGAGAACCGTCTGCTGATCGAGCGGGCCAAGAGCGTTTACCAGGAGACTGACCCGCGGTCAAGGGAGGCCATCGCCAATGCACTGCACCAGTTTCGGGGCGCGCTGCAGTATGGCAGCAATCAACAGATTCGAGCGCAGTATATACAGTTGTCCGTTCTTTTGGCGGCGGTCGAACAACGGCAGGTGCATTTCAAGGAGTTCGACGAGAATTTTTTTGATGACAGTTGTTTAGAGGAAGAGTAATGCAGTATAAAAGTGAATGGGAGTGGTTGGGAATCTCTCCGACGACTGATCTTTTGACAATCAAAAAGGCATTTGCCGCAAAAACGAAAGAATATCATCCTGAGGAATATCCGAGCGAGTTTATGGCTCTGCAAAAAGCCTACAAGTCGGCGGTCGCTTATGCGAAAGCGGCAAACGGGAGCGCGCAGCCCGTGACCGATCTGCGCCAAGAGCACTTTGAAGAGGGCGTAACGCTCAGTATTCCGCAGCTTTTGAGCAGTGTCGGGCAGGAGATGGACGGGAGTGCGCGGCGGGAGCAGGAGACGTATAGCGGGAATCTTATGCAGGATGTCGCGGCAGCGGAATCCGTCAGCAATCCAGAACCTGAAAAGAATACAAGGGAGAGAGAAGAGCATTTCGATTACGGAGAGATCACAAGACGCGAGCAGGAACAGATTGAGCGAAGATTTTTTTGCGGCTTTACCGCAATTGCAGAAAATCCCAGTATCTGCCAGAATGAGAAAATTTGGCGCACGTTTCTGCGCACGGAGGAATTTTTGCCCTATTTTGAGAGCGAAGACTTTTGCCTGAAGTTTTTGCAGGCCATTGTGGCCAGAGGTTACTTTCACAGGGAGATCGTGCAGATTTTTCAAGAGAGGCTCGCGCACAATGCGGCGATTGGGGCAATGCTGCGGCGGGAAGCTAAGGCATATGCCGCCTTAAATCCGGTGACGCAAAAAAGTTACGATAAGGCGCTTAAAAAAACCATGAGGATGGCAAAGCGAAAGCTGCGTCTGCCCAGTATTGCCAAAGGTTCCAGGGAAGCACTGACTTTGCATCAGAGTGTGCTGCGCCGTGCAAGGTTAAGCGGATTATCCGCAGACGTCAATACCTGGCAGGGGGCGGGGCAATATCTGGAAATCTATCTTCCCTATGCGGCGGACAATTTAGTGCAGATACAAAAAATTGGGCGTTCGTCACGCCGTGCGGCAAAGATTGTGGACGTCTTGGTTGTGCTGGGATGCTTTGCCATGGTGGCTGGCCTGATCGTGAATGTCTGGGTGCTTCCGCGCGCTAGGCAGCGAGATCATGTGCCGGTGCTGCAAGAACAGTTCGAGGAAAACATGGAAAAGGAGAGCTTGTTTGATGACACTTTGGTGCCAGATACGGAAGATGACAGATATCTCGAGGATATGGAGGAGGTCTTAACGGATATGCTAAAGCGCTACGAAAACTGGCAGCAAGAGAGTGAGGCGGATACGGAGGCAATTTAGTTTATATGGTATAGGTTATTAGATCATGAAACCTTATACCATATAAATGAATAAATATACAAAATGGCATTGATCGGAAGTTATATACTTTTTATTCTCAGCTTATGGAAGCGGCGTCCAGTCGGCAT
>CAJTYI010000093.1 GCA_910584215.1 uncultured Roseburia sp.
ACAAGTTTACCGTCACCGTATTCCTCCCCCTGTCCAACGGGGAACTCTGACACAGAGAGACAGCAAAAAACGTCAAATGGAACATATTAAAATGATGTGGGGAGCAGCGCGGCGGATACACCGCGGCGGCGAATACCCGCGCAGGAACGGAGGTTTCTATGCAACTAAATATCGGGATAGTCGAGGATGAACGGCATTTTGCCGAGGAATTAAGGGCGCACATCGGCCGCTGGCAGGAGGAAAATTACTGTGCCGTCGAAGTACAGGATTTTGGCAGCTGCCGGGATTTTCTATCCTGCCGCGGGAGGAAATTTGACGTTATCTTCCTGGACATCCAACTGCCGGACGGGACTGGCGTGGAGCTGGCAAAGACACTGCGCAAGAGCCAGTATAAGGGGGAGATTGTCTTTTTGACCGCATTTCAAGAGTACGTTTTTGAGGGATATCAGGTGCGCGCTCTTAACTACCTGCTCAAGCCGACCGGGTATGAGCCGGTCAGGGAATGTCTCGACACGGTTTTTTTGGCGCTCAATGATGAGAATTACATATACCGCTACCGGGACGAGATTATAAAAATCCCTTACCACGAAATCCTCTACCTGACAAGCGCCAACCATAGAATTGTCATTTTCTCCAGGAAACGGACCTACCTGCAGACCGATCTTTTGCGCAACGTCATCAAATACCTGCCGCAGCAGTTCGCACAATGCCATAGAACAACCGTCGTCAACATGCACCATGTCATACAGATACGCAGCAAAGAACTCGTGCTGTCCGATAAGAGCGTACTGCCCGTGAGTGAATCGTACCTGGGCAGGGTCCGCAGCACATTTGTGGCACAGGCTCAGAAAAGAGTAAACCTATAGCCAGTCGTCGATCAAAAATTAATCCCATTGTGCAAATCAATATTTTTTGGTCATAAACAGTGGCCAAATTTCATAAAGTATAGAAGGTGTATTTTGGCGGAAAGTCGCAAACGGCGAGGAGTCCCGTTTTGGTGAGAATCGGTAACGATTCCGTAAGCTGCAGTTACCGATAGGTTATGATTTCCGGAGGCGCTATGGGAAGAAGATGTTGCAGGGGGAAGATGCCCAAGGGAAATGGGATTCTTCTTATTTTTGTGCTTTTTTTATTGTTTTTACTTTTTATTCAAAGATTGCAGATAGAAAATTTACAGAACGATTGTGATGATGACTGCAGTGTAGATGTTGAGCAGGAGGAGTATGTAGCGAAAAATGCTCTGCCTGCGCTCTCAGCGGATGCGGAGCGAAAACAAGAGCCCGCGCTTGAGGCTGCGGTAGCTGCGGTGACGGCTAAGGAGATCGGTCCCTCTGCCCCGCGCGCGGCGGTACAGGCGCAGTGTATTATTGTCCGCACTAACCTTTATGACGCGGCAGAAACAGGCGCATCGCCGCCGAAAGGTATGGAAGAAGAAGAGATGCGTCGCCTGTGGGGGGAGGATTATGAAAACTACAAAGCATTTTATGAGACTTGCGCGTCTGAGACAGCGGGGGAAGTTTTAATTTATGACAATGCATATATCTATGCCGCCTATCATGCAGTCTCTGCCGGGACAACCCGCAGCATGGAAGAACTCTACACCGACAGTGACATGCCGTATCTGAAACCAATTTCCTGTTCCTATGACACCTCGGCGGAGGGGTATCTATCCGTCTGCTATTGGGAGCGCGCAAAATTTTTGGAGATGTGCGGTCAGTTTTGTGGCGGACAGGTTGTTCACGATACGAGTGAGGTGAAAGTGACAAAACGGGATACCAGCGAATATGTTCTGGAGGTACAAATCAGCAACGAAATGGTAACAGGAGAGGAATTTCGTGACGCTTTTGGACTCGATTCCGCCTGTTTTACCATTACCGACCTGGGAGACAAGGTCAGAGTCGTGACAAAAGGAAGAGGCCATGGATTTGGCTTGAGCCAGAACACAGCAGTGCGCATGGCGAAAGAGGGGACTAAATACAGAGAGATATTGCTTACTTTTTTTGAGGGTTGCGATATTAAAAAATTAAAAGAATCTTGAAAAGATCATATTTTTTGATATGAAAAATAATTTTCTCATTCTGCATAATCCGCAAAAACGGGGAAACACTATGTTTAAAATAAACGGAAAGCAGAATTGGAGGAAAGAACCATGAAAAAAAGTGGCTGGTCAGCAATCTGGCAGCAGAAACAATATGTACTCGCAGGGACACTTGTAATCATCGCGGCGATCGGAACGACCGTGTATTACGGAACCAGAGAGGAAAAGCAGCGTGAGCAGATGGAATCGGAGATTGTAGCCGAGATGTCGGCGGAGAACGACAATCAGGTGGCGGATGCAGAGCCCGTCGAAGAGAGTGAAAAGCAGGATGCAGCCGTCGTTTCTTCCATTATTCCCCCGGAAACTGTGATGGAACGTGCAAGACAGGAACAGGAGGAGGCAGAACAGCTGGCAAACGCGATGGAAGAGCTACAGACGGAGACAACGGCGGAGACGCAGGAACCGCCGGCCGTAGAGACGGCAGCGCCGCCGGCACAAAATGATGCGCTTCATTTTTCGGCGGAAGATGGTCTTCTCTGGCCGATGGAGGGAAATGTAATCTTAAATTACAGTATGGATTCCACGATATATTTCCCGACCCTCGACCAGTATAAGTATAATCCGGCGGTTATTATTGCCGGAGATGTAAACAGTAAAGTGTATTCTGTGGCGAAAGGCAAGGTTACCTCGATCGAAAACGATGCCGTGACAGGCACTACCATGACCGTAGATTTGGGCGACGGTTACGAGGCGGTGTATGGACAGCTCAAAGAACTAAACTTCAAAGAAGGGGATTATGTGGAATCCGGCCATGTGCTGGGATTTATCAACGAGCCGACAAAGTACTACGCCGTCGAAGGGAGCAACTTATATTTTGAACTCCTCAAAGATGAAGAGCCTGTTAATCCGGTGGAGTTCTTTCAGTAATCTTAATATACCTCACAATATAAGCAATTTTAAGAAATAAAATATAAATTTAATTAATGAAAAAGAGCGCTTCTTGCTAGAAAAAGAGACGCTCTTTTTCTAGTATAACGAATCATTTGTAAACGCAGATGCAGGCGCGGATTAATTCATAAAATATTGACCTGTAATTGGAACCAGAGGGAACATTCTTCATATATTATAGAGAGACATATATATGTTCCTATATGTGTGGCAGAACATTCGCAATCGATTCTTTTTACGCTTCAACGCCCGATAAGGTCAAACAAATACAGTCTCACCTATACCGGAAAAGATTTGCAAACACGGGTAAAATACAGAGTTTTCTCGATTGCTTCATATATGATATTCCCTCAGACCCATCAGGCGGGTTTGAGGTTACATAGAGTGATCGTTACGGATTTCGCTGCGGCGGAGTGACGAGTGATATCATAGGCGTCCTGCAAAACTTGACAATACCGGAAATTTATGCTACACTATCTAATGTTGTGCATTTTAATGGAAATTTTGTTTGATAAAAAAGAACATTAGAGAAAAGGGCTGGTGCATTGCATCAGTCTTTTATTATGCGCAGACCCGCATTTGAAGATTTTCTGCTGACGCAGCATGCGGGTCACGCGGCGAGCGGGGGAAAACGATGTTCCCCTGTGCGATTGTAAATTTAAGAAAAAGGAGAAATGAATGGAAACAGTAAGATTTGATGAGTTAGATTTGTACCCGCAAATACTTCGCGCAATTGCGGAGATGGGTTTTGAGGAGGCGACGCCGATTCAGAGCCAGGCGATACCTGTGGTTATGTCCGGCGCTGACGTGATCGGACAGGCACAGACGGGAACCGGAAAAACGGCATCATTTGGAATCCCGGTGCTGCAGAGAGTCAATCCGAACAGCAAAAAGACACAGGTAATCATTTTGTCGCCGACGAGGGAGCTGGCAATCCAGGTTGCCGATGAGATCCGTAAATTAGGAAAATATATGCACGGGATAAAGCTTTTGCCGGTATACGGCGGTCAGGAGATCGGGCGGCAGATCAAAGCTCTAAAAGGCGGCGCTCAGATTATAGTTGGAACCCCAGGCCGGGTCATGGACCATCTGCGCCGCAAGACAATCCGTCTGGACGAGGTGGGTATGGTGGTGCTCGATGAGGCGGACGAAATGTTAAATATGGGATTTCGTGAGGATATCGAGACTATCTTGGAATATATTCCGAATGAGGAACACCAGACGGTCCTGTTCTCCGCGACTATGCCAAAGCCGATTCTTGATATCACAAAAAAATATCAGAAAAATGCAATCACGATTAAAGTTGTCAAGAAGGAACTGACAGTACCAAGTATTGAGCAGTATTACTATGATGTTAAGCGCAAGGATAAAGTGGAGGTTTTGACGCGGCTGCTCGACTATTACAATCCGAAGCTTTCGCTGGTATTTTGTAATACCAAGCGTCAGGTCGATGATTTGACGGACGAGCTGCAAGGAAGAGGCTACTTTGCCGAGGGATTGCACGGCGACATGAAGCAGACGCAGAGGGACCGGGTAATGAATGCATTTCGCGGCGGCAAGACGGAGATTCTAATTGCCACGGACGTGGCGGCGCGCGGAATTGATGTGGACGATGTGGAGGCAGTATTTAACTACGACATTCCGCAGGATGACGAATATTATGTACACCGCATCGGAAGAACGGGCCGCGCCGGCAGGACTGGGCGTGCGTTTACCTTTGTCAAGGGCAAGGAAGTGTACAAGTTAAAAGATATCATGCGTTACTGCAAAACAAAGATTGTGGCAATGCCAATTCCTTCTAGTGACGATGTGGCGCAGATCAAAGCCGAGAAAGTGATGGAGGAGATCGGACGCATCATCGATGAGGAAAATCTCAAAGATGTGATAGAGATTGTACAGCAGCAAGTAAACCAGTCCGATTACACGGCCATGGATATTGCGGCAGCCTTTTTAAAACAGGCGCTTGGTCAGATTAATTTGGACAATGATAAAAATGAAGAGATGGATTTTGGCGATACCGGAGCAGAGGAGGGCATGGTGCGCCTCTTCATAAATGTGGGCAAGAAAGACCGTGTCAAACCGGGCGATATACTTGGCGCAGTGGCCGGCGAATCCGGTATGCCAGGCAAATTAGTCGGAGCCATTGATATGTACGACAAATATACTTTTGTGGAGGTTCCGAGAGAGTATGGGCGCGAGGTATTGGAAGCCATGAAAAACGTCAAGCTAAAAGGGCGTGCCGTGCATATGGAACCGGCCAACCAAAAGTAATCGCAATTAAGAGAAAAATTAAAGTACGAATTAATATTATGGGAGCGAACGTGTGGGAATGGAGAGGGCGAAATCTAAAAAAACATTGATTTCTCTTGTTATTCTTGCTAAAATTAAATAGATAGTAAGTAAATGACAGAAAATAATTGCGGAGGAATGATTCATGAGAGGTAACAAATTCGTTACGGGTATCTTGACAATATTATTTTTTACTGTTCTGGCAAATTATAACACGGCTTCTGTGCAGGCGGCTTCCGCGGATTACCGCACGCTGTTTAATGCAGATTATTATTATCGGACTTATTCTGATGTGGCTTCAGCCTGCGGGAAAGATGAGACAGCGCTGTACGCGCATTTTGTCCGCTATGGTATGAGTGAGGGGAGGAGCGGAAGCGGCGAGTTTGATTTGGACGCATACCGTGCCCGTTATTCCGATTTGGAGGAAGCGTTTGGCGATAGCGTTGTTCCCTATTATAACCACTATTTATCCTACGGCAGATCAGAGGGACGCATTGCGACCAAGGATGGTGTGCCTTTTAGCGGATTGACAAAGAAACAAAAGACAGAAGATGCGGCAAAAACCGCCAAAGCAGACGCAGACGCTACAAAGCAGGATAACGAGGCTTCGGCAGAGAGCGCTGCTATTCCTGCTTCTGTAATTGGCAGCTATACGACTTATTATGAAGAGTCGGAGTCCCGGGCTACCAATATAAAGGTCGCGGCACAGAGGATTAACGGCGTTGTATTGCAGCCCGGCGGGACGTTTTCTTTCAGTGCCACTATTCTGCCGCGCACGGCGGCAAACGGATATGTCTCTGCGCCTGTGATCATCAACAAGACAATGTCACAGGGAATCGGCGGCGGCATCTGTCAGGTGTCATCCACATTATATGCCGCGATGTTGACGGCAGGTCTCCCGGCAACGGAGCGCCACCCACATTCGTTGGCGATCAGCTATCTGCCAGCCGGTATGGACGCCACCATATCTGGAACCAGTAAAGACTTAAAGTTTAAAAATATATACGAAAAGCCGTTGAAGATTATAGCAAATGCAAAAGACGGCAAATTGGAGATCGCGTTGGCATTTCAGGAATAGGAAGACAAATGCAGGTAAAGATAGTTTGATGGCGGCAGAATCTTTGCGAGTATTTATAGGGAAAAGGCGTTCAAACAGCGGAATGAATAAGATGATCAAATAAGATAGACAGGCGGAGGATGAAATGAAAAAAATTGGTATTATCGGCGCGATGGAGTTGGAGGTTGAGGAGCTAAAGACTAAGATGACGGTCAAGAATATATCGGTGCAGGCGGGCATGGAGTTTCACGAGGGCACGTTAAATGGCGCCGAAGTTGTGATTGTTCGCTCCGGCATCGGCAAAGTAAACGCCGCGCTTAGCGTGCAGCTTCTGGCGGACATTTTTTCAGTCACGCATATTATTAACACGGGAGTGGCCGGAGCGCTGAATGTGAGCCTTTCGATCGGCGATATACTGATCTCGAAAGATGCAGTCTATCATGACATGGATGCGACTATTTTTGGATATGCGCCGGGGGAAGTGCCGCAGTTGCACACCGTAGAGTTTTGTGCTGACGAGCACATGAGAGTGTTGGCAAAAGATGTTTGCGAGCGTGTCAACCCGGATATTGCGACAATGATTGGACGCGTTGTCAGTGGTGACCAATTTATTTCCAGCAGAGAAGTAAAAGAGCGTTTGATTGGCACATTCCAGGGAGATTGTGTCGAGATGGAGGGTGCGGCGATCGCACACGCGGCATATTTGAACAAAATACCGTTTGTCGTGATACGCGCTATTTCTGATAAGGCCGATGACAGCGCCCAGATGGATTATCCGACATTTGAGCGGGAGGCAGCAAAACATTCTGCTAAATTAGTGCAAGAGATGGTACAGTATATATAAATTGTGCAAAATTCAATTGTTTTAAGGGATTGAAACGAACAATCCGGTGTACGCAGCTTTTCGGTTCACCATATGACAGACATGCGTCGGGTCATTTGGGGGAACATGATGGATGCGTATACCGGATTTTTGCGTTGGGCCTGGGGAGAGCAGTTATTAAGATTACGGAAACAAGAAAATAATTCTTGCATTATACCCCTGTGGGGTATATAATGATTAAAAATCAATCGGATAAGTATGTGGAAAAACACATAGGATGACATTAGCGTAGGTGTAATCTGAAAAAATCGGGGATGTTATAATTTTTAGCGACGTCAAGACAGGGGGATAAAATGTTACAAGATGAAACAATAGATCAGGAACAGAAAGAGACAGGAACAGATCAACAAAAAGGAATAAAAGCGGAAGAGCCAAAAGAGATAGAAACAGATGAGTCAAAAGAAATAAAAGCGGAAGAGCCAAAAGAGATAGAAACAGATGAGCCAAAAGAAATAAAAGCGGAAGAGCCAAAAGAGAAAGCGATTGGTGAGGATTCCGCCGTCTGCTGTGCAGAGCGGATAAAGGAACGTGCAGGCGGAGAGAGGCGTGATCTGATTAATCGTCTCAGCCGCATAGAAGGTCAGGTGCGCGGCGTAAAGAAGATGGTGGAGGAAGATGCCTATTGTGTCAATATCCTAACGCAGGTGGCAGCGGCCAATGCCGCACTCAACAGTTTTACCAGAGTCTTGCTGGAGGAACACATCAAAACCTGCGTGACGTCAGATATTATGGCAGGCAGAGAGGATACCGTGGATGAATTGATCATGTTGTTGAAAAAACTGATGAAATAAAGATAAACGGTTTCGTATTTGGCTATAACGGGAAAAATGGTTGTGTAGAATAGAATGATAAGTAATGAGGAGGTCAATATTGGAACAATACAACGTGACGGGAATGACGTGCGCTGCCTGTAGCGCCCGCGTGGAGAAAGCAGTGTCAAAGCTGCCCGGTGTGGCATCCTGTTCGGTCAGCCTGCTGACCAATTCCATGGGCGTCGAGGGTGACATTAATCCGCAGGATGTCGTGAGGGCCGTAGAACAGGCAGGATACGGAGCCTCATTAAAACGTGATATAACAAAAGAAACACCTGGGGTAAGTGCGGATGAGGACATGCTGACAGACAAAGAGACGCCGCTGTTGAAAAAGCGTCTCTGGACGTCTCTGCTGTTTTTGCTGGTATTAATGTATTGCAGCATGGGGCATATGATGTGGGGGTGGCCACTGCCCACGGCTCTGTCCGACAATCATATGGCGATGGGCTTAATGCAGCTATTGCTGACAATTGCGATTATGGTGATCAATCAAAAGTTTTTTATCAGTGGATTTAAAAGTCTATTCCATCGGTCGCCCAACATGGATACCTTGGTGGCGCTTGGCTCGGGGGCAGCCTTTGTGTATAGTGTTTATGCGCTTTTTGCCATGACGGCGGCCCAGCAGCGAGGAGATGCAGCAGGGGCAGCGCATTATATGCATGAATTTTATTTTGAATCGGCCGCTATGATATTAACGCTGATAACGGTTGGAAAGATGCTCGAGGCTCATTCCAAAGGGAAAACAACAGATGCCTTAAAGAGCTTGATGCGATTGTCTCCCAAGACGGCTGTGCTGCTTTTAGACGGCGTGGAGAAGGAAATACCCATTGAGCAGGTAAAAAAAGGGGACATCTTTGTGGTGCGTCCTGGCGGGCATATTCCGGTAGATGGCATTGTCTTGGAGGGTAGTGGGGCAGTGGATGAGGCTGCGCTGACGGGAGAGAGTATTCCGGTGGATAAGGAGCCGGGAAGCAGTGTGTCGGCCGCGACCGTCAATCAGTCCGGCTTTCTAAAATGTGAGGCCGTGAGGGTCGGAGAGGATACCACACTTTCCCAGATTATACAGATGGTCAGCGACGCGGCGGCTACCAAGGCTCCGATCGCCAAAATTGCGGACAAAGTATCCGGTGTGTTTGTGCCGACAGTGCTTGTCATTGCCTTGGTGACAGTGCTGGTATGGCTTTTGGCCGGACAGAGTGTAGGCTACGCGCTGGCGAGAGGAATATCCGTGCTTGTCATCAGCTGTCCCTGCGCCCTGGGATTGGCAACGCCGGTTGCGATTATGGTTGGCAACGGTGTGGGGGCCAAGAGCGGTATCATGTTTAAGACTGCCGTTTCACTCGAAGAAACCGGAAAAGTAGATATAGTGGCTTTGGATAAGACGGGAACCGTCACGAACGGAACACCGCGGCTTACAGACATACACCCGGCGGACGATGTCTCTGAGGATGAGCTTTTGCTTTATGCGAACGCCATGGAATCCAAAAGCGAGCACCCACTGGCGAAAGCTGTGACCGATTATGCGAAAGCACATGGTGTAGAGACATTGGAGGTGGAACATTTCGCGGCATTGCCGGGAAACGGTATCGAATCAGTGTACCGCGGACAGCAGCTGAAAGCGGGAAGCTACACATATATGAAGAGCCTTTGCGAGATACCGGAATCGATGCAGGCACAGTATGAAAAACTGACAGCGGAGGGCAAGACCCCGTTATTTTTCCGCAGGGCTGACAAACTATTAGGGATTCTATCGGTTGCTGACGTGATAAAGAAAGAGAGTCCCCAGGCCGTCAAAGAACTGCAAAACATGGGAATTCGCGTGATTATGCTGACCGGGGACAACGAGCGGACAGCGAAAGCGATTGGCGCACAGGCAGGAGTGGATGAAGTGATCGCGGGGGTGCTGCCGGATGGCAAGGAAAGTGTGATCCGCACGCTGAAACTCCAGGGTAAAGTTGCGATGGTTGGCGACGGCATCAACGACGCGCCTGCGCTTACGAGGGCGGATATCGGGATAGCCATAGGCGCCGGAACAGATATAGCCATCGACGCGGCAGACGTCGTGCTCATGAAGAGCAAACTGAGCGATGTGCCGGCGGCAATCCGTCTTAGCCGCGCAACACTGCGAAATATTCACCAGAATCTGTTCTGGGCATTTTTCTATAATGTAATTGGTATCCCGTTGGCGGCAGGTGTTTGGATACCGCTGTTTCATTGGGGATTAAATCCAATGTTTGGTGCGGCGGCAATGAGCTTATCGAGCTTTTGCGTGGTGACAAACGCATTGAGACTGAATCTTTGCCGGATACATGATCCGGCTGGAGATAAAAAGAAAAGGTTACAAAAACGGAGTATGGAGGAAAAAATAATGAAAAAGACAATGAAAATTGAAGGTATGATGTGTGGACACTGTGAGGCCAGAGTTAAAAAATGTCTGGAGGCGCTGCCGCAGGTGCAGGAGGCGTTGGTAAGCCATGAGACTGGTACGGCAGAAGTGACACTGGGGGCAGAGCTTGACAATGATGCGCTCATAAAGGCTGTAGAAGAGCAGGATTATCATGTGGTTTCGGTAGAGTAGAGATCTGGAAAGTGCACTGAGCTTTCCTAAAATATGAATCATCTTCTATAATTTATCTTTGGAAAAAACGGCGTTCTGAGTTTAGACATTGTAGGACGCCGTTTTGATTTGATTCTTAGTTATTAGTTTAGAAATGATAGATGTTCATTCGATTAGTTAGAAATGATAGATGTTCATTCAAAAGTCAGCATATTCTCCATACATGTGCCGGGAAGTGTACAAAACAGCCAATGGACTTCCGAAAATATTGCAGAAATTGTGCATATTGACGAAATGAATGCGGGAAGTAGAAATACCTGTATTTTATGTCAAATTTTTTAAAATAATAGTTGACAAGAAATGTTTTATTTAGTATTATTATCTATGCGTCACGGCGCAATACAATTTTATATTGTATCATGAACTTTGGAGAAGTACTCAAGAGGCCGAAGAGGTGCCCCTGCTAAGGGTATAGGTCGGGTGACCGGCGCGAGGGTTCAAATCCCTCCTTCTCCGCTCACCTAAAAAAAACATAAAAAAGTTGTTGACAAATGTTGGATAAGGTGATATAGTAAAAAAGCTGTCGCAAAAACAGCGGCAGACAAAACAAATTGCCTGGATGCTGGTGTGAGATATGAAACAGTAAACCAGTGCAAAAAAGTGAACCTTGATAACTGAACAGTGAACAAACCTTGAAAGATTCTAAAACATAATCACTTCGGTGGTTGTGCGGTTTTCTGAAACAGAGGACCGAAAAGAGATTTCAGGCTGTCGAAAGACAGCGTACACTTCTTATATGTAGTATAAGGAGTAACCTTAAAAAACAGTAAACAGATATCAGATCGAAGATCTGTGTCTGACTGGATGCAGCAATGCATTCCAAAGCCAGAAGAAATTTTGGACAAGAATTAAACTTTTTAACATGAGAGTTTG
>CAJTYI010000094.1 GCA_910584215.1 uncultured Roseburia sp.
GACGTGCGTCGTCGAGGGTCTTGGCAGCCTCGCGGCAATTCAGGATATTTTTGTGGAACATGTGGAGGACGCTTTGGGACAGTTATAATGAAACGTTACATAATATAAATTTAAGAAGCAAGAAAGCCGCAAAATGGTCAGGAATATAAATGCCTTTTATGCGGCGGAATGATGAGGAAATATGAGAAAGAAAGCAGGAATATTGTTGTTATTATGGATGGTCACTCAGGTGTGCATTTCCTGTGCGAAAGTTGGCCCAGAGGAAGACGCCGTGGTTCCGATTTATGGGAGCAATGTCAAAGACGGTGTCTATGAGGTGACGGTAGATTCGAGTTCGTCCATGTTTCGCATTACAGACTGTGAGCTGAACGTGGAAAACGGCGATATGACGGCAGTCATGACGATGGGCGGAACCGGTTATCGCTATCTTTATATGGGCAGCAAAGAGCAGGCAGCCAACGCAGCAGAAGAAAGCTATATAACTTATGAAGAAAATGCCGACGGTGCGCACACATTTACCGTTCCGGTGGAGGCGTTAGATCTGGGGATTTCCTGCGCGGCGTTTAGTAAAAAGAAAGAAACATGGTACGACAGAACACTCTTGTTCCGCGGGGACTCTCTGCCACAGGAGGCGTTTGGCCAGGACATGATAACGACAGTGGAAGATTTGGGCCTGACGGACGGAACTTATTGGATAGCGGTTACACTGGCGGGCGGCTCCGGTAAGACGAAAGTGGAATCCCCCGCCAAGCTGGTGGTGCAAGATGGCAGAGCCTTGGCGACGGTTGTTTTTGGCAGTCCCAACTATGATTATGTACTGGTAGACGGAGAGCGCTGTGAACCGACGAATACAGAGGGCAACAGCACATTTATGATACCGGTCATGGGGTTTGACTGGAATATGCCGATCACGGCAGATACGACAGCGATGAGTACGCCGCACGAGATCGACTATACGCTGTATTTTGATTCTGCAACGATCAAAGGGGATTAACATGTGTATGGGGGATGGAAAGACATCAGAGAGATTTCGGAAACGAACGGAAGCCGCAAAAAGGGAAAACAGTAGTGTGTGCCAAAACGAGCGGAGGTGGACAAGAACAGCCGGTCTTGCATGGCTTGTACTGGCTTGTGCAGGCATATTCTCCGCCTGTGCGGCTACTGATCGGCCTGCGGAGCAAAACGGAAATGTTCTTGATATGGAGGCGCGTACAGAGCAAGAGACTGTTGACATGGCAAAGAGCAGTTTTTTGCAAGACCAAGAAGCTGTCGAATGGAACAATTTGCACAGGAAGAGCGAAATGGAGTGCTCCTACGCCGCGCAGTTTTCCGTCGATTATTATGACAAGGATTATAAATTGATCACGATTGCGCAAGAGAACCGGTATCTTGTAGTGCCGGAGGGCGCGCCGGTGCCGACGGGACTGCCAAAGGACGTGGCAGTCTTGCGGCAGCCGCTTTCCCGCATCTATCTTACCGCGACATCGGCGATGGATTTGTTTCGCGCGCTGGATAGTATAGACAAGATACGTTTGTCTGGGACGGACGCGTCCGCATGGTATATTGAAGAAGCGCAGGAGGCGATGGAGCGGGGGGAGATCTTATTTGCCGGCAAATACAGTGCGCCGGACTATGAGCTCATATTGGCGGAGCAGTGTACCCTGGCGATAGAGTCGACGATGATTTACCACACGCCGGAGGTAAAAGAGCAGCTGGAAAACGCGGGAATCCCGGTGTTAGTGGAATATTCCAGTTATGAGTCGCACCCGCTGGGGCGCATGGAATGGATAAAGCTCTACGGCGCGCTTTTGGACAGAGAGCAGGAGGCGGCGGATTACTTTGCGTCACAACAGGCGCTGTTGGAGCAGTTAAAGACACCGCAAGGGGAGAAAAAGACAGTTGCATTTTTCTATGTCACGGCCAATGGCAGTGTAAACGTGCGCAAATCGGGTGATTATGTGGCACAGATGCTGGAGCTGGCCGGCGGTGATTATGTGTTTTCAGATTTGGCGGAGCGTGAAAATGCACTGTCGACGGAAACCATTCAGATGGAAGCTTTTTATGCCGCCGCCAAAGAGGCGGATATCCTGATTTATAATAGCGCCATAGACAAAGAACTGACCGCGCTGGATGAACTGTTGGCGAAGAGCAGCCTGTTTGCCGATTTTAAGGCCGTAAAAAATAAAAATGTCTGGTGCACAGGCAAAAATATGTTTCAGGAGAGTACGGGTCTTTGCGACCTGATTGTCGATTTTTATCGAGTGTTGACAGACGAAAATGTGGAAGATTGGGACTTAACCTATCTGTTTCGCTTACAGTAGGGAGGGCGGTAAATGAGAGGACGTATGCAAAAGAATCATTTCATTCGCTGCATGGCAGCCTTTATTTTGCTGTCTGTTTTGCTGCTTACATTTTTGGTGTGGAGCGTAGGCGCGGGGAGCGTGAGCGTGTCCGCGCGTGAAATCTTTGAGATTCTCTTAAAGCGTGCGGAAGACGGGACAGCATATCGCATTATCTGGGATATACGTTTGCCGCGGGTAATCGCGGCGGTGCTTTTGGGCGGGGCGCTGGCAGTATCCGGCTATTTGCTCCAGACATTTTTTCACAATCCCATAGCGGGTCCTTTTGTGCTTGGCATTTCTTCGGGAGCAAAACTTATCGTGGCGCTCACGATGATCGCGCTGCTAAAGCGGGGGATTGCCATTGGTTCCGCTGCCATGATGCTGGCAGCTTTTTTTGGTTCCATGGTCGCTATGGGGTTTGTGCTGTTGGCGGCCAGTCAATTGGGCAATATGTCTATGCTGGTGGTCTGCGGTGTGATGATCGGCTACATCTGTTCGGCCGTCACCGATTTCGCCGTCACATTTGCCGACGACAGCAACATTGTCAATTTACATAACTGGTCATTGGGCAGCTTTTCCGGCATGAGCTGGACGCATATTCAGACGATGGCCGCGGTTATTCTCATCACGATGGGGATTGTGATTTTATCGTCGAAGCCGATAGCCGCTTATCAGCTCGGGGAGGCATATGCCGCCAATATGGGCGTAAATGTCCGTCTGTTCCGGGTGCTGCTGCTTTTGCTCTCCGGTGTCCTCTCTGCCTGTGTGACGGCATTTGCCGGGCCGATTTCTTTTGTCGGAATAGCGGTTCCGCATCTGGCGAGGGCACTGTTTCACACGTCCAAACCACTGCTGTTGATACCGGCCTGTTTCCTGGGAGGGGCGGTCTTTTGTCTCGCGTGCGATTTGCTGGCGCGCACATTGTTTGCGCCGACGGAACTTAGCATCGGTTCGGTCACGGCAGTCTTTGGGGCTCCGGTTGTCATTTGCATGATGCTGCGAAAGAGGAAATAGCATACCTTCTGGGAGTGAATGATGAAAAACATGGATTATTTATGTGCAGAAAATGTGACCGTCGGATATGGAACGAGGGCGGTGGTGGAGAATATCGCACTCTCCTTAAAGCGTGGCCAGATCGCAACCCTGATCGGGGCTAACGGCTGCGGAAAGTCTACGATCTTGAAAAGCTTTGTGGGGCAGCTTTCGCTGCTTGAGGGCAATATTATGCTCGACGGGCGTCTGTTGGGACGGTACAAGGCGGCAGAGCTGGCAAAAAAAACGGCGATGGTTTTGACGGAGCGCATTCATACGGAGCTTATGACCTGCGGCGAGGTCGCAGCCACCGGAAGATATCCCTACACGGGCCGCATGGGTTTTTTGTCGGCTCTTGACAAAGAGAAGGTGCGGCAGGCTCTTGCCATGGTTCAGTCGGAGGAATTGGCCAGCGTTCCTTTCGACAGCGTCAGCGACGGCCAGAGACAGCGGGTGATGCTGGCGCGCGCGATTTGCCAGGAACCGGAGCTTTTAATTTTGGATGAACCGACGTCATTTTTGGATATTCGCCACAAGCTGGAGCTGTTGTCCATATTAGAAAATCTGGTGCGGCAGAAAAATCTGGCAGTATTCATGTCGCTGCACGAGCTGGATTTGGCTCAGAAAATATCGGACACCGTGATATGTATCAAGGATGGCCAGATTGACCGCATTGGCGCGCCGGAGGACGTGATGCGGGCTTCCTACATCGCGAAGCTTTACGGGATAGACAAGGGCAGCTACCATGCGCAGCTGGGATTTTTGGAGCTGGAGGGGGCAAAGGGAAAGCCGGAAGTTTTTGTCATTGGCGGCGGCGGGCAGGCGATTCCGGTGTATCATCGGCTACAGCGCCAGAATGTGCCTTTTTATGCCGGAGTGCTTCACGAAAATGACATCGAATATCCCGTTGCCAAGGCGTTGGCAGTTAAGGTGGTGAGCGAGCGGGCATTTGAGCCGATATCGGCGGAGCGGGCAAATGAAGCATGGAGGCTGCTTGGCACATGCAGGCGGGTCATTTGTCCGGTTGCGTGGTTTGGCCCTTGCAATATGGAAAATCAAAAGATGTTAGAGCGCGCGAGAAAGGCCGGTATCGCCGTAGAGTAACCGTTTGGCCAAACGAAAGCCGAACCGTTTCGCGGATGCAAATTTGAAAGAAAATGTCTCTTCCTTTTTCAAGAAAAAAATGTTATACTGAAGAACAATAAGATTTTGATGGGCATTTATATGGCAGATTATCAGGATTTTGCAGTTGGACGCGAGATTTAGAGGGGGTGGCAGCGCTAGAATGATCGAATTTGATATAACATTGACACATAAAGATATGTATCGTTTTAATCTGTATCAGACTTATACCAGTTTTCAGGGGTGGCTGTCCGTGGTGGCTGGTATTTTGTTTGTGGCGGCGGGTGTGATTTACGGCAAGACGGAACCGCTGCACTGTGTGCTTTACATTGTGTTTGGCATTGTCTTACTGGTCTATCTGCCGGTAGGTCTATATATGCGTTCCAAAAAGCGTTTTATGACAACGGATTCGCTCAAAAAACCGCTGCATTATCAGATTGCAGAAGAGGGGATCACGGTTTCCCAGGAGGGGGAAAACGCGTCGCTTCCCTGGGAGCAGATTTATAAGATGACAGCCAATAAAAGCCAGGTGCTGATTTACAGCGGCAGGGTGAACGCCTTTGTAATTCCGAGAGAGCAGTTGGGAGCACACTGTCGGCCGCTGGCAGATTTGGCGGCGGAAAAACTGCCGAAATACCGGATGAAAATGAAAGTGTGAGGTGTCAATGGGAGAGACAGTTTATGAGACGTACTCTGCGGAAGAGACGGAGGAACTCGGGGAAAAAATGGGATGTCTGGCTGCTCCGGGAGATGTGTATACACTGACAGGAGATTTGGGCGTTGGGAAGACGGTATTTACGCAGGGAATCGCAAAGGGACTCGGCATAGAAGAGGCCGTTTCCAGTCCGACATTCACCATCGTCCAGGTGTACGAGGGGGGGCGCATGCCCTTTTATCACTTTGACGTATACCGTATTGGCGATATCGAAGAGATGGACGAAATTGGCTGTGAAGACTATTTTTACGGCAAGGGGCTTTGCATCATCGAGTGGGCGAATCTGATTGAGCCGATTTTACCCCCGCGCCGCAGTGAGATTACCATAGAAAAGGATTTGGAAAGAGGATTTGATTATCGGAAGATTACCGTCCGGGAAATCATAGAGACTTAGCAGGCGAGGTAGATGGAAAATAAGCTCGATGGCTTATTTTTTACATAGTCAAAGTCTCACCTTACGCCCAAACTTGAAGGCTGGGTAAAAATGGGGGTTAATATGAAAATATTAGGGATAGACAGCTCCGGTCTGGTGGCGAGCGTGGCAGTGGTGGAGAATCAACATCTGCTCGGTGAATATACGGTCAATTATAAAAAGACGCATTCGCAGACGCTGCTTCCGATGTTAGACGAGGTTGCCGGCATGATAGAACTCGAACTGGCGTCCATCGACGCGATTGCCGTTGCAGGCGGTCCCGGCTCATTTACCGGTCTTCGCATCGGTTCCGCCACGGCGAAAGGGCTGGGGCTGGCTTTGGAGAAACCGTTGATTTCTGTGCCCACGGTGGACGCCCTGGCTTACAATCTGGTGGGGAATCGCGATACAGTGTGTCCGTTGATGGATGCGAGACGTAATCAGACTTACACGGGACTGTATCGGTTTGATAGGGAGAAGCTTAACGTGCTGCGCCCCCAATGTGCGGTCGGGATTGATGAGATTGCAGCCGATATCAACGAGAGAGGAGAGCCGGTTGTGTTTTTGGGGGACGGCGTGGGGGTATTCGCCCCCTATTTGCAGGAGACGATCGCCGTACCGTTCTATTTCGCGCCGGCACACGTCAATAAACAGCGAGCAGGCGCCGTAGCAGCCTTGGCTATGCAATACTATCACGAAGGAAGATATGAGCATGCCAGAGATCATAAGCCCGAATATCTAAGGCTGTCTCAGGCGGAGCGAGAGAAGAAGGGCAGGTAATTCCTACCGGAGCCAGTGTCTTGCACACATGGGGCGTAAAATAACTGCCCGTGTATTTTAAGGCAGAAACAATAAAGCAGGAAGGGATGATTCGGCATGGCGGCAGTCAGGACCATGCAAAAGAGAGATGTGGATGAGGTCGTGCGGTTAGAACGGCAAATATTCTCAAGGCCGTGGGGCAGCAAGGGATTTTTGGATGCTCTGGGGCTTTCCAATACCGCTTTTTTTGTCGCGGAGGAGGAACAAAGAATACTTGGGTATTGTGGGATGTATCTTTCCCTGGATGAAGCCGAGATTACAAACGTTGCGGTTGCCAAAGAATCGCGCTGTCAAGGAATCGGCGGCATGTTGCTAAACGCCATGAAAAAAGAGGCCGAACTGCGCTCCATTCCCAGGCTTGTGCTCGAGGTGAGGGTATCCAATGATACAGCGATCCGGCTTTACGAAAGAAATGATTTTTCCCGATGCGGTCTGCGGAAAAATTTTTATGAGGCGCCTGTCGAGGATGCCTATATTATGATATACGGCCAGTAATTCCCACTGGATTTTTAGCGGCATTTCCATCATACTGTTTGTTATAGTGAACGACAGATTTGTGATAAGACAAGCGGACAGAATGTTGCTTTAGCGGAGGAATAAGAGGAATCATGGCGAAGAACGGAAAAAATATTTATTGTAATTGTTGTGGAAGACTGATTTGTGAAGAGAGTGAGAAAGATAAGGTTTCTTATTTGAATATAAAAAAACAGTGGGGATATTTTTCCGATAACCGCGACGGCAAGATTTACCATGTGGATATCTGCGAGGAGTGTTGCAGACGTCTGGAGGATTCTTTTGTCATACCGCCGGATATCAAGGATGCGACGGAGTTCGTATAAATCTCACAGAGGCAGCCGGGCATTTGTGTTTTGTTTGATTGGAAAATTATACCACTGTAAAGTTCCACTCCGTTCAAATTAGCGGAAAGGTGTGGTTATTTATGTTAGATGTATGTTTGCTTGGAACTGCGGGTATGATGCCGTTGCCCTATCGTTATCTGACAGCGGCGATGATGCGCTACAATGGCAGCAATTTGCTGATTGACTGCGGAGAGGGCACGCAGATCGCGATTAAAGCGAAAGGATGGACGTTTAAACCGATTGATGTTATTTGTTTTACGCATTATCATGCGGATCATATCAGCGGACTGCCAGGACTGCTTCTCACCATGGGAAATGCGGAGCGGACCGAGCCGTTGACGCTGATTGGGCCAAAAGGATTAGAGAGGGTAGTCAATGCGCTGCGAACCATCGCACCGGAGCTGCCCTTTTCCCTGTGTTTTTTGGAAATCACAGAGCCGGAGCAGGACTTTTGTATCAACGGCTACCACATTCACGCTTTTCGGGTGAATCACAACGTCCTGTGTTATGGCTATTCGGTTGAAATCAAACGCGCGGGAAAATTTATGGTGGAGCAGGCAATTGCGCATCAGATTCCCCAGAAGTTTTGGAGCCGTCTGCAAAAAGGGCAGGTTATGACGGATGAGGAAGGCCATATCTTTACGCCTGAAATGGTGTTAGGGGCAGAAAGAAAAGGGATAAAAGTTACATACTGTACAGATACAAGACCGGTGGAGCAGATCGCGCGTTGCGCAAGCGGGGCTGATTTGTTTATCTGCGAGGGGATGTATGCGGAGCCTGACAAACTGATAAAGGCGAAGCAGAAGAAGCATATGACTTTTTACGAGGCGGCGGGACTGGCGCGGGATGCCGGAGCGGCCAGTTTGTGGCTGACTCACTTTTCCCCTTCTCTGGTACATGCCAGAGAATATATGCCGAAAGTCAGAGAGATATTCCCGAACTCCTATTTGGGGGAGGACGGGAAAAGTGTGGAGCTTGTTTTTGAAGATGAATCTGTTCTTCAAGGCTCGCAGGAGGTAGGCGGCTGCTAAGCCGCTTTCACACAACAGCGTGGAGAACTGGGATGAGCGGGAAATCAGCTCGAGCGCTGTTTTGATCATAGGGCTATTTGTGCCGGAGCGTTACAAATAGTTCTGACGGCAGACGCATATTTGCCTTGCGCCGCCCTGTCGCCCAAACGCTCCGGAATGGAGATTCATATGAAAAAGAAATTACTTATTACAGGTTTATGTGTGGCGTGTGTGGCAGCAATTGTCGGGCTATTCTATTATTTTACTGTTATGAGAGGCAGTAAAAACGTCGAAAATGAGATCGAACTGACGGAAGTGCAACAGATCATCACAAGAGATCTCGATCTTAAGTATCCGGAAACGCCTCGCGAGGTAGTCAAACTGTACAGCCGGATTATCGACTGTTTTTACGCCGAACAGTATTCCGATGATGAATTTTACCAGTTGGGAGACATGGCGAGAGAGCTTTTTGATAAAGATCTGTTGGAACAGAATCCGAGAGATGTTTATTTTGAGGAGCTGATGGCCGAAGTAGCCTCTTATAGAGAGGAAAACAAGAAAATATTAAACTGGAGCGTCAGCAAGACGAGCGAGATCAAATATGAAACCGTGGGAAAACAGAAGTATGCCTATGTGGATGCCTCTTATTTTTTAAACGGAAAGAAAATGTTTGGGTTTGCTTATCAGACCTATATGCTGCGCAAGGATGCAGACGGAAAATGGAAGATCCTTGCCTTTTATGAGACAGAGGGGAAAGGTGAGGATGATGCCAAGACCGATTAAAATATTAGCGATTGAGAGCTCCTGCGATGAAACCGCGGCAGCGGTCGTGGTGGACGGGCGCACGGTTTGTTCAAACATTATATCTTCGCAGATTGCCCTGCATACATTATATGGCGGCGTGGTGCCCGAAATTGCTTCCAGAAAGCATATTGAGAAGATTAACCAGGTGATCGAGGAGGCTTTGCGTGAAGCGGATACTGCGCTTGACGATCTCGATGCGGTCGGCGTGACTTACGGACCCGGCCTAGTAGGCGCTCTGTTGGTCGGGGTTGCAGAGGCAAAGGCTATCAGTTATGGGAAGAAGATTCCTCTTGTGGGTGTGCATCACATCGAGGGGCATATCTGTGCCAATTACATAGAAAATAAAGAGCTAGAGCCGCCCTTTTTATGTCTTGTCGTCTCCGGCGGACACACGCACCTGGTAAAAGTTCAGGATTACGGAAGCTATGAAGTGATTGGCAGGACCCGGGATGACGCCGCCGGAGAGGCGTTTGACAAGGTGGCGCGGGCGATTGGACTGGGCTATCCGGGTGGACCAAAGATCGAGAAAGTGTCCTATGAGGGAGACCCTCATGCCATAGAATTTCCGCGCGCAAAAGTGGCGGACGGGCCGTACGATTTTAGTTTCAGTGGTCTCAAATCGGCGGTGCTCAACTACTTGAATGGCTGTAAGATGAAAGGAATCCCGGTTGAGCAGGCGGATGTGGCGGCGTCTTTTCAAAAAGCGGTCGTCGATGTTTTGGTGGGCAATGCGGTGAAAGCGATGGATGAGTTTAAGACAGACCGGTTTGCCATCGCGGGCGGTGTGGCGTCAAATGCCGTCTTTCGGGAGGCAATGCGGGATGCATGTAAGAAAAAGGGAGTAAAGTTTTATCATCCGTCCCCCGTTTTGTGTACCGATAACGCGGCGATGATCGGAGCCGCGGCGTATTATGATTTTATGGCGGGCAGGCGTGACGGCATGGATTTGAATGCCATACCGAATTTAAAGCTGGGGGAACGTTGAGATGGAGCAATTTACGGCGATCGTGCTGGCTGCCGGCAGCGGCAGAAGAATGAACAGCGCCATACAAAAGCAGTATCTTTTGCTGGCAGGCAAACCGGTGTTGTATTATTCTCTGAAAGCGTTTGAGGAGAGCAGTGTTTCCTCGATCATACTTGTGACTGGAGCGGGGGAAGAAGAGTATTGTAGAAAAGAGATCGTAGAGCAGTACGGAATCAAGAAAGTAGCAGCGATTGTACCCGGGGGAAAAGAACGGTATCACTCTGTATTTGCCGGACTAAAGGCGGCGGCCGGAGCGGATTATGTGCTGATTCACGATGGGGCGCGTCCGTTTATTGGTGCGGATCTAATTTTGCGCTCTATGGAAACGGTAAGGCGGTACAAAGCGTGCGCAGTGGGGATGCCTGTGAAAGACACGATAAAGGTAGTGGATGACGATTGTTTTGCGATCGAAACTCCCGCGCGGCAATTCCTCTGGCAGGCACAGACGCCCCAGACATTTGCGTACAAGATGATTTATGATGCCTATGAAAAAATATTGCGCCAGGAAGATGCGGCAATTACGGATGACGCCATGGTGTTTGATTTGATTACAGGAAAGCATGTAAAAATGATTGCAGGCAGTTATCGGAATATCAAAATAACGACGCCGGAAGACATGGAGATCGCCGAGATGTATTTGCGGCAAGATCAGGTTTAGACTGTTTAGGCATAGTGAGTTTGGGCTTCATATTTTTAACGAAACCCCTGAAACGATTCCTATCTACCGTGGAGGGAAAACAGGATGCAGGTGTTTGTGGCGAGCATATGTCACCACGGAGCGCAGGGCGGAGCCGTGGTGGTGACGGAAAATGGAGTATGTTTCCAATGCAGGAAAATTTCGATAGAAGAGAAGTATCGGCATTTCGTGATGAGTTTTGACGAAATGAAACAGATCGAACCGTGTCGCAGTCTGTTTGTGTTTCCCGCTGTAAAAATAACGATGCATAACGGGGTGGATTATAAGTTCCTTATTTTTTCCAGAAAAAGGTTTTTGCGCTGCTGTTATGACAAAACATGCATAAAAAGTAAAAAAATACAAAAAAATATAAATAACGGTTGACAAACGATTAACTGGGTGGTAACATATGATTTGCGCTGATTAAAACCATATGATAATGGTAAGAGGCGGCAAGACAGTAAGGAGAGGTATCGAAGTGGTCATAACGAGGCGGTCTTGAAAACCGTTTGTCCGCAAGGGCACATGGGTTCGAA
>CAJTYI010000095.1 GCA_910584215.1 uncultured Roseburia sp.
CAAGGATCGCTGGAGGTTCGGGCAAAAACAAGAGCACCTGCAGTTAGGATGCCGGCTGGACACCGCTTCGATATACTGATAAGAAAAACGATATAACTTTTGATTGGAGCTATTTCATATTTATTCATTTGTATGTTATAAAGCTTAATAGCTAATAACCTACACATTTCGTGCTTGTCGTCATTTCAACGGAATAATGATAACTTAAATTTATTCTCCCACCTTATCAGCCTTCTATGGCAATGTATTTTTTATTCTCCACCGCAGGCACCGTCTCTTTTTTGGGAATCAGCAGTGTCAGAATACCGTCCTGGAATTTTGCCTTGATATCCTCCTGGGTAACGCCCTCCCCCACAAAGAAGCTTCTGTTGCACGAACCGCTGTAACGCTCTCTGCGAATATATTTTCCTTCGCTATCTTTCTCGTTTCTCTCCGTGTTCGAGACAGCGCTGATCATCAGATAACCGTCTTTGAGCTCGGCCTTTACATCCTCTTTTTTCACACCCGGCAGGCTCATTGTCATCTCATAACCGTTTCCTGTATCTTTCACATCCGTTTTCATCATTTCATTCATATTGGAATCATGGCCGAATCCGCGGAAAGAAGATCCAAAAAAATCATCCAATAAGTTTTCTCTAAAAATACTGGGCATCAACATATGTCATCTCTCCTTTACCTGAAATATAATATTGGAACATCCAAAAACATCACCTTTGTTTCTTATTATGTTTTCTTTTGTTCTATGAGTACTATATCACCATTTGTTAGCACTGTCAATAAGCGAGTGCTAAAATTGTGTGAAAACTCTGTGAAATGTTGGTAAATTAATGCAATACCGCAATCAGTCGCTGTAATGGCGGCTTTTTCTCCAATTGTGCTCTCTGTGAAAATGCACAAGCCCCGTCCTGTTTAAAATCAACATCAGCGCCGGAATAAATATCAGCTGTAACAGTATGCCCGGTATCGCGTTTAAAAATGCACCTGCCAAAAACATCTGCCAGGTAAACAGATTTCCCGTCATGCCAAATATCACCATAGACGCCATCCCCCAAACAACACGTCCTATGATCATAGCGGCGATCAGCGAACGATATAATGATACGATACATTTCCATCTGGAATGGTGATAAAGAAAACCACAGACAGCCCCGTAAGCCGCCAGCTCCAACGCCATTGCAGCGCCGTTGGGCATGGGCGGCATCCCAAATAAAATGTAGCGCAGCAGTGGGAGCATAAACCCAACAATACCTCCATACTGCCAGCCGCAAACCAGTCCGCAGACAATCACCGGCAGGTGCATCGGCAAAAGCATATTGCCGATCTGCGGTATCTGCCCTGTAAAAAACGGCAGGACAATTCCCACGGCCATAAGCATGGCCGCTGTCACAAGATTTTGTATGTGCTTTTTCATCGATGTCTCTTTCATACAGAACGTTCTCCTTTTTCTAAAATAAATATATATTTTCCTATGTAAAGCGGAGGAATGAGGCGCAGCGGTGGCTGCGTCGATTGACGACAACGATGCAGATGAAAATCAGACAAGACAAGGCGGCAGTTCATTCATATTCATTGTACTGGTATCGAACACGAGCGCGCTTGTCTCCTCGATGGCATAACTTTGCAGATAACGTTCCTCCATCGGTATCCACTGCCGTTGAAAGACAGCAAAATAATCGCCCTCGCGCGCCATAAGCCGCCTCTTTTGCTGCTCCTTGCCGCATGTGAGAAATATCGTCAGATCATAGTCCGGTTTCAGGAACGGATGATGCGCATAGCTGCCCTCCACCACGGTCAGACCGCCAGGCAGCAGCCGCACCGCTTCCCCCATGCGGTCTTCCCCACAGTGATAGGGGCGATACACCGCCTGTCCGCCGGTTCGCAGTGGATGCAGTACCTGCGCATAAAACCGTTCCAGGTCCATATTGCCGCCGACAGTCTGCTCCCAGTCTTTGGGCCGCTGTCCAACAGGCATATAAAAATCATCCATATGGCAGACTTTGCAGGCAAATAACTTCTCCGCCAGCCCAGCCAGAAATGTCTTGCCGCTGCCGCACCTGCCGTCGATGGCAATGACAGCAGGTTTCCCGCTTTTCCAGATATCATAGATTGCGAGCAATACAGAAAAATAGTCTGCGTACTCCCTCTGCACCAGGCGATAATGAGGCTGGTACCTTTCACGATATATCTTGCTGTGATGAACCGGCCCGCATCCTTCTCTCCTCCACTGCGCAAGCCACTCACGCATGCCGGATACTTCCAGCTGCGCGAGCTGTTCGATCTTTTCTGTCAGTCCCTCCCTGCTGCCCCGCTGATCGCCTGCGGTTGATACAAACATCATTGCCAGCAGAAAAGCCTCGTCTTGCGATGCGCAGGCGGACAGCGGGAAACGACAAAGAGAGCCGCTGACAGGTTCCGGCTTTCGAGCAGCTTTATATTCCATGAGCGCACCCCACTCCTCCACCAGAGCAGACACCGCCTGCCGTTTATCCTGTATCAGATGTCTTGGCCCAAACTCACTCTGGTAAGCCAGCTTGCCAAAATCCTGCGGCTGCATCAGCGGATAACGTTTTGCGTGCTCCTCTAAGATCTGTAAAAAACTAACCCCCATCCTCTCACTCCATCTCCTAAGTCCTAGTTCCTTTTTCCCGATTGCAGATGTCCCTTTGCCAACTGCTGCGCATCACAACAAAAATAAGGCATTATTTATAATAATACCTTATCGCTTTTATACTACAAATGTAAGATTAAAAATTAGAATCAAACCACCAGCCTGCTAATCTTACTTTTCTACTGCTCCCCTACTTCTTGATCATGCGTGCCATATACGCAAGCACCCGGTCTACAAATGCGTCTTTTTGCTCTTTATTGCAGTTTGCTATGTAATAGTCCACATCGAACTCGTCTTTTTGACAGATTCCCGTAATCAGGTAAGTGGGATCGATACCATACTGATGATACAAAAGCAGCAGCTTGTCCGCCGAAAGTCCGGTCGCACCCGATTCATATTTTCGGTAATGCTCTTCCGACACCCCAAACAGCGCGGCAATTTCTGCCTGCGTCCTGCCCAGCCGCTGTCTTGCCTCGCGCAGTCTTTTTCCGATCTGCATATTCGTTTCTTTCCTGTATTGATTCATGATTTTGTCCTCCATATGCAAAAAATCATAACAATACAGGAAAGAAACATACAGAACAGAAAACAACCCAATGCAATGTGTTTTTTAACCAATTTCCGGTTATTTTTCAATTTCAACCGGGCCAGCTTTTTTCCGTTCTAAGCTTTTCATTGGCTCCCTCCACATTCATTCTCGTAAGCACCAGCATAATGATAACATCAATGATCAACGGCAGCCACAAATACATAATATGCATCATATTGATACAGGACTGTGGCTGCACTTCCAGCATGCCGTCAAACTTACTCCACGACAGCAGCCAGCCGGCAATCGCCGTGCCGAGTCCTCCGCCAAGCTTTACGCCGAGTGATGTGCAGGAATACATCGTTCCCTCCACCCGCTTGCCCTTTGTCAGAAAGGTATATTCCGAACAGGACGCGATCACCGCATTCATATCTCCCTGCCACGGCCCCTGTCCGAGCGCCGCAAGCGCTGTAAACGCTAACATCAGTGGAACGCTTCCGATATAACCGGCAAACACGACAAGCGCCCTGCCGACGACGGCAATCATATAACCTCTGTAGTTGAGCTTGTACATACCGTTCCACTTGCCGACCAGCGCAGGCGTGAAGATCAGCGCAATGATTAACGGTACATTCACTGCCCAGGAGAACACGCCATAGAGATTTTCATTTTTGAGCACATACGTCATATAGTAGATGCCGGAATTGATCATCGCCCCGTAGAGCTGCTGCAAAATATAGACACCGCAGATCATCAGATAATATTTATTTGACGCCAGAAGTTTAAAAGCCTCCACCAATCCATACTTTTCTTCCTCCGTCCCTTTGCCTTTTCCCGCGTTTAGCTCCTTCTCGGGAAGCTCTTTGACCGAAAAAACTGAGATCGTATTGACAATCAGTCCCACAATCGCATAGACCACAGCTACCGTCCGCCAGGCCGCCGCCCCGCCGCCGCATTTAGCGACAAAGCCGACCGTGACAGACTGAATCAAAAGACTCGTGGCAAACGCGAAGATAAATCTGTAAGACCCCATCTGCACGCGCTCTTTGCTGTTTTTTGTCACAAGCGAGGTGAGCGCGGAGTAAGCAATGTTGTTCGCCGTGTAAAATATGCCGTTGAGCAGAGTGTAAGCGATAAAAAACCACGCGTACTGTGCCGTCCTCCCCCAGCTTACCGGAACGGCAAAGATTGCCGCTAATGTCACCGCACAGCCAAAATAACCGTATAACATCCATGGCCTTGCCTTGCCGAGCCTGCTGTGCGTCTTGTCAATCATGGAACCGAAGAATATATCGGTGAATCCGTCAAACAGTTTTGACACCGCGATCAGAGTACCTACAATACCTGCCGACAGACCAATGGTATTCGTCAGATAAATCATCACAAACGACGATAGAAACGCATAGACAACATTTCCGGAAATATCGCCGGAACCATATCCCACTTTATTGTACCATTTTAAATATGTCTTCTCCGCCATAAGAGCATCCTCCTTCTATTTTAGATAATTGTTCTGTTATTTCTCGCAGCCTGCGGATACGCACGGGCCGCGTATCGCGCAGCGATCTTACGCTTTGACAAACGGCACCAGCTTAAACCGAAAACAAAAACTGGCGTCGTTAAAACAATATGCATCCCGCAAATCGGGTCCACAGCTGTCGGAACCGATCCCGTTTTGCGCATAATCCAGACATAAAACGGTGCTTCCCGCCTCCTCCAGTTCATAACAATGCGCCTTTCGTTCCAACTCTTCCTGGGTATACTTTAGCGCCTGAAAAGAAAACCTGCGCTCCGCAGCCGCTGCAATCCCATACTGGCCGCAGCAGACTTCCACATAATCGCAGTCAAAATGACTGCCGTTTTCCTGCGGACGCAGATAATCCTCCTGCAGGTCGGAGACAGCGCTGCGGTACAGTCCATGGCTGGCCGCCTGATGTTTATCACAGTAGCTCTCCATAGGCCCATATCCATAATAAGAGACATGCCCTAGCTGATCGGGGAGAAACATGCGAATACCAAATCTGGGCAGCGCTGGAAATTCATCGTTGCGTGTGACCGCCAGCGAAGCCAAGATGCCGCCGTCCGTGTCTATGGTCCATAAAGCTTTCATTTCCATCATAGGCTGCACCGACGCGGCCACAAGCGACAATGTGCTATAAATCTCCACACCCTCCCCCGTCTGCTTTACCACCGTATCGTAAGCCCGCGCGTAAGCCTCTCTGTAATGCGCCGTCTCCCATGCGACCTTCACATACCTGTCGTTGTCTGTCGGCGCTCTCCATATATTGATTTCCATCGGCCGCTTTAAATACTCCCTGCCGCCATAAGACAGGCTTTCAAACAATCCTGTTTTCTTGCTGTAGCGGTAAGCAAACCCTTTTCCCTTTATCAGCACACCGCAGTCCGTCTCCGCCACACCGACGGCTGCGCCCGCATCCGTTTTCTGATTCCACCACATGCGTGCGGTCTGGTTTCTCCCATCCTCATTGGTAAGGCATATTTCATCAAAACCAAGCACATGTCCTGCCGCAGCAAACGGCATTTCCGTTAAAAGACGGTATGTGATCTTTAAATATACCCTTCCGGCCCTCGGAATGACCGGTTTCAACCTGACAGAAGCCTCGCCGTGGGGCGGCACACAACAGGAAGGAATCATCCCCTCTTCCACGCGAATCCCGTCACAGGTGACTTCATAACAGACAGACGCATAATCCCCCAAGTCCGTGAAATCCAGATAATTGTGAAGTCTTAATTCCCCTGTCTCTTCGTCATAAGAAACCACACGCGCAGGGCGGTGTACATTCTGATACTCAAGCAAGCCCGTGTGCGGCTTGCGGTCCGGGTATACAAGTCCGTCCATGCAAAAATTACCGTCATGAATCGTCTCCCCAAAATCTCCGCCGTAACCATACTTTGTTTTCCCGTTTGGCGCCTTACCCATGTCGATGGCATGATCGCACCATTCCCACACGAATCCGCCGCACAGCATGTCATTGCCGTGGATGAGACGAAAATAGTCCTCCAAATCTCCGGGCCCATTCCCCATGGCATGAGAGTATTCCACCAACAGGAACGGCTTACTGGCGTCATTTTTCATATACGCCTCTATTTCCTCCAGCGCCGGATACATCCTGCTGTAGAGATCAAGACAGGAATAATCATATGACACATCATAATCGCGGTATCTTGCCCCCTCATAGTGGGTGATGCGCCCCGGGTCATATTCCTTTGTCCAGCGCAGTGCCCGCTCAAAATTGCAGCCATACGCGCTCTCATTGCCCATCGACCACATGAGAATACACGGCCGGTTTTTATCACGCATCACCATAAGCTTCACACGGTCGAGAATAGAAGCCTCCCATGCCGGGTGATCTGCAATCTGCCGATTCCAGCCCCTGATGCGGTTCTCCTCCGTATCTTCCCTATAGTAGGCCATAAACGGCCCATGCGCCTCAACATCGGCCTCCTCCATCACCATAAAACCGTACTTGTCGCAAAGCTGATAAAAATACGGCGCGTTTGGATAATGGCTGGAGCGAATGGCGTTAAAATTATACTGCTTAATCATCGCCAGATCTTTTTGCACCTGTCCGATACTGACCGCGCAGCCGGTTACCGGATCAAAATCATGGCGGTTCACGCCGTGGAACTTGATTTTTTGGCCGTTTAGATAAATAATGTTGCCTCTGATTTCGAGTGTGCGAAATCCCACAAAATCGGTGATGACTTCATGTTCCGTCTCAATCACGAGCGTATATAACGCGGGATGTTCCGCACTCCACAGGTACGGATGCACAATTTCTAACAAAATCCCGTTTGTTCCGGCCCTGCCAAAGGCCGCGACGGCGTTATCCCGGTCATAGACCGTTACTTTAGTGTCGACCGGCCGTTCCAGATAGGAAAGCTCCAGTTTTAATTGTGCTTTTTGTTCTGTGACCTCCGTAGTGATACGGTAATCGCTCACTGCCTGCCTTGGACGCTTTAGCAGATAGACATCCCGGTAGATTCCGCTCATACGAAACTTATCCTGGTCTTCGAGATAACTTCCGTCACACCACTTGAGGACAAGGACCGCAATTGTATTGACTCCCTCCGTCAGCGCCGACGTGACATCAAACTCACTCGTCGCATGGGACACCTGGCTGTAACCGATATACACCCCGTTCATCCACACATAAAAGCAGGAGTCCACGCCCTCAAAATTCAGGTACGCTCTTGGCGCATTCGCGTCGCTTCGATACTCAAATTGCGAAACATACGCGCCACACGGGATATCCTGCGGCACGTAAGGCGGGTCAAACGGAAACGGATAGCGGATATTGCTGTACTGATTCCAGTCATATCCGTTTATCTGCCAAACGCCGGGAACGGGCATCACTCCATAATCCGACGTGTCATATCCGATCTCAAAAAACCGGTCTGTCACGTCATAGATACTCTCAAAATAGCGAAACTTCCATTCGCCATTCAAGAATTGTATTCGGTCCGACTCCTCCCTGTGTTCTACGAGCCGTTCCATTCTCTTTGATGCAGGAATATAATATGACCTGGCCGGCATCACCCCATCATGCAGCACCTGAAGATCTTCATAATATTTTGGTACAATCATCCTAAGCCCCCCTTACCATATACACTTTTTTGCCCAATACACCTGCTGCTTGTAAATATTGCTACTTTTATCGGTTTCCTATGTGCATTTATTGTACAATTTTACTCAAACTAAGTCTATAAACACGATTGCACAAAACATGCACAAAATGATACAATAAACAAAGCGACACGCAAGGAGGAACCGCTTATGTATATGAATTCTGGGTATTTGAACAATTCACTGATCGACTTTAAAGACAAATCAAGACCTTTGATCGTCGGAAGCTGCGGCACTTACCGCCTCAGCACGCATCCAAAGCTGCCGACATACCGCCCCCGCGGAAGACTGGACTTTCAGATTCTCTATGTCTCGGCCGGAATTGCACATTTTCACTTTGACAATGCACAAAATGATACGGTTGTCACCGCCGGACACATGGTGGTCTATCGACCAAAAGAATTTCAGAAATATGAATATTACGCCACAGATCAAACTCAGGTATACTGGGTTCATTTCACTGGCGGGAATGTCAAGAATATTCTGCGAAGTTACGGCATCAAAGACGATATGCGCGTATGCTACACCGGAACTTCTCTGGAATATGAAAGAATTTTTAAAAGAATGATATCAGAACTTCAGCGCTGCCAACCTGACTATGAGGAAATGCTCTCACTGCTTCTCAACCATCTCTTCATCCTCATCCACCGTCAACTGTCCGCACAGCGCCTGCTGAAAAATGAATATCTGGACCATGAGATGGAACTGGCAGCACAATATTTCAATGACAATTATAATACCAACATCAGCATCGAGCAATACGCCGCCTCGCGCGGTATGAGCGTCAGCTGGTTTATCCGCAATTTTAAAGAATACACCGGCACCACACCGATGCAGTACATTGTTTCCATCCGCATCACCAATGCACAGGCGCTGCTCGAAACAACCACTTATACTGTAACAGAAATCGGACATATCGTCGGATATGAAAATCCCCTGTACTTCAGCCGCATCTTTCATCGGCAAAAAGGATTTTCGCCATCCGCATACAGAAAACAGACCACAAAGAAATCGCAGCGATAAGCCCCGATAACCATATTCCCCACACCCCTGAGAACAGCAAACAGGCCATCTAACGATGGCCTGAAAGATCGTGCAGCGGCGCGCCGTGCTCTCACTGCTGCCCTGTCATCAGCTTTTTCATGTACGCCAGCACACGTCCGATGAAGGCATCCCTCTCCGCTCTGCTGCAATTGGCAAGAAAGACTTCCAAATCAAAATCACAGGTCTTTTCTCCTGTAATCAGACAGGTCGGATCGATCTTGTAACGCTCATACAAGGTCAGCATCTTCTCTGGCTGTAAACCGTATGCGCCGCTCTCCAACTTGCGGTAATGCTCCACACTGACATCCAGCGTCTCTGCAAAGTCCTCCTGTGTATATCCGCTGTTTTCTCTGGTGGTCTGCAACCGCCTCCCAATCATGATATTAATCTCTTTTTTCGCTGCTCTCATATCGTATACCTCGCTCTTATGCTAATCATAACAATGCAAAGTATATGTAAACAGATTGTTTTACAACCATCCTTTTGCCGGATTGCAACAAATTTGTCTTGTCTGTCATATGGATAATTGGAATACTTTTCCATCCCAAACAGCCTATCGCCATGGAATGTATCGTAAAGGCTGCGTCGTTACTTACTTGTAAGATATAAATGATCTATGACTTGACTTTTTGATTCGGTTATGCAATACTATAAATGAATTTACAGTAAATTATTTTATAGTATTGAGGATGGTAATATGCCGAGCAGTCCGAAAATTCCCAAAGAAACCATATTAAAAATTGCTTTAGATATGTTGATACAAGACGGTTATACGTCGATTACTATCCAGTCGCTGGCAAAGCGAATCGGTTGTTCCACACAGCCTATTTCATGGCATTTTGGTAATATGGAAAACTTTCGCAGCGCGTTGACCGCGTACGCCTTGCATTATGCAAATGAAAAAATGCTCTCTGCCGCGAAAGGCATGTCAGCTTTTTCCAATGTAGGGAAAGGATATATCGATCTCGCCTTCGATGAACCTAACCTATTTCGCTATCTTTACATGAGCGGCGAAAGCGGCTATCACGCCGGCGGTTTTGATATTCTTTCAACTGCCGAAGCAAACTCTGTTATGGTAGATCAGATCGCAAAGCAGATCGGGATGTCAGCAGGGAAAGTGGCCAGTTTCTTTCGGAACACTATCATTTATACGCATGGACTCGCCTGCTTTCTTGTGTCCGGGCTGATAAAAGCATCCAAAGAAGAAGTCTATGCAATGGTGGAACAAGGAGCCTACGGATTTCTGCTACAAGCCGGCATTGATTTAAAAAAGGGGGATAACAATGAACACTAGCGCCAAAGATATGATAACGAAACGCATTTTCACCTTTCTTTCCATCGTATTTGGAATCTTGTATATTCCCTGGATAATCGGCATGATCTTGCCGGGTCTTGGAGAAACCATATATGCCATCATCCGTTTTCCGGTTGTATTTATGGGAACACCCGCTCTGGCTGTTTTTATCACCCGAAAGCGAACGAAAGATGTCACACCGCTGAATTTTTGCGCAAAGATTTTTCAGAATAAAAAAGCACTGCTGTTCTCAACACTGCTCCCGGGTGCGGCTATCTTTCTCGGCACCGTATTGTTCTTTTTGATCTTTCCCGAAGACTTGGATTTTCAGGGCAGATACATATCACAAACATATGGTGCATTTGGTGCACCACAGGATATTCATCTGACAATCGGCTCCATGTTTCTTATGGGACTCATCGTCTACGCAGTTTCTGCTGTTTCATTGCCGATATGGTATATAGCGCTCGGTGAAGATATTGGCTGGCAGGGGTATATGCTTCCGCTGTTGTGTAAAAAAATGTCTGTAAGATGTGCCGTTATCCTAAATGGCGCATTATGGGGACTGGCCCATGCGCCGCTAATATATTACGGCATGAATTATGGCACAGATTATTTGGGGGCGCCCTATACGGGAATATTGATGATGGTATTTGTGACGATTGTACTTGGAATATGGATGTCTTTTATAACTTTAAAGACAAAGAACTGTATGTATGCGGCAATCATTCATGGCGCTGCTGATATCATCGGGGAAGTTGGCACATGGATATCGTTATCCGCCAAAAGCAGCCTGCTTGGTCCGACGCCAACAGGAATCATTGGTCTGAGTGTTTTGCTGATTGGCGCGATTGTATTGTTCTTTTCGCTGCCGAAACAGTAACAGCGCGCCAATGCATATATCTTCCGGGCATAAAAAGAATCACTCCGTGATTCTTTGCAAGTTGCTTTGCAACTTGAGAATTGATGCGTCTGACGACGCAATTTCCTA
>CAJTYI010000096.1 GCA_910584215.1 uncultured Roseburia sp.
TGTATCATAGCTGGATGCCCCAAAGGCACGCGCTAAGTACCTCGGGATTTGTGATATTGAAGAAAAAAGCAGAGACTATGGCGCTAAAGAGACGATGGATGCCGCTTTCACTGATAATAAAAGAAAAAGTTTACTACTTTATTAATAGAATAAATATGCATCCACTATTCATAGGTATTCATCCAAATAACAATGGCTAATTACCTATACAATATCAGCTTCGTCGCGCAGATGTTAGTGCGCGGTGGGGCTGATTTTTTTATGCGCAGCCCCTTGCAAAGGAACGTTCTGTTATAATCGGCTGAAAGATACATAAACTGAAATGAATGTGAAAAAGAATGTCAGGAAAATGGCTTTATGGAAAATGAAAAAATAGAAAATCTTTTAAATCTTGCATTGCAGGCGACGCCCACGGAGTTGGACCGCTCTTTGGAGCTCGAGGAAGGGTTTGACCGCAGCGAGCGCACATGGGAGGTTGTCGTCAAATACACAGGGTCTGTGGAAGTGCTGCGGGAGATTTTGCAGACGCGTTTTTCTTCGTATTTTTCACAGATACAGATCATTAATTTGAGCAATGAATATACGATACTGATTTTACCGGAATCAATCGTCGAGCAGGTGGCATCACAGCCGGAGATTGAGTATATGGAAAAGCCCAAAAGCCTGTTTTTTGCGGTAAATCAGGGAAAAAGCGTTTCTTGTATCAATTCTTTGCAGGGAACGGGCGGCGGGGCAGCCGGCAGTTTTGCACGCAAGGCGCTGACAGGCGCCGGCTGTCTGATTGCGCTGATTGATTCGGGGGAGCGTGTTATTATATTGTCAAGTCAGAAAGAACCAGGTAAATCTTTCACACGTTTGGCATGAACTAAGGTTATTCTGATTTTATAGGGAAAAATATCTGGTTCCTTGACGGCAACTTGCGATGTTCACCTTAGGTATATAAAATCGGTCATAAGACAGGCTGCAAGATTAATAAAATGGTGTCAGGGCAAAATGCTTTTTGTCCCGTTATTATAGGGAATGGAAAAGGAGCGGCGTTTCAGCCAGAATCAGCGGATGTAATCCTTTATAGAGCAGGCATAGAATCCTTTACAAGGAATGTGGGGAAGTCTATATATGGCAGGTCGGATAGGCACAGAGTGTGCAGGAAATACTAGTACAACGAAAATATATGAACTGTCACCTTGGTTTATCTGATTTGTCATCTGCTTCGTTGTCGTCAATCGACATAGCCACCGCTGCGCCTCATTCCTCCGCCTTGTATAGGAAAGAATCATTCTGCGCCAATGTATCAGAAATGAATGATTCGTTGTACTAGATGACCGCATGGCACAGCTTGTCAGAAAGCAGACTGTAATCGTGTGCCGACGAATTATAAATCAGGAGGAATACCAGATGAAAGCGAAAGATTTTTATAACGTGGCAGTCTATCTCCGTCTGAGCCGCGACGATGAGCCGGAAGGCAGCAGTGCAGAGAGCAACAGCATCCGTTCTCAGAGGGATATGATACGTTCTTTTGTCCAGCGGCAGGATGACATGGAGATTTACGATATCTATACGGATGACGGATGGTCGGGAGCAAATTTTGACAGGCCTTCTTTTAAGCGGATGATGGAAGATATCGAGGCTGGATATGTTGATTGTGTGATCGTAAAGGACTTATCCAGATTTGGACGAGATTATATTGAAGCCGGGCGGTTGATACAAAAAACCTTCCCGGCTTTTTCTGTGCGGTTTATAGCACTAAATGATAACTTTGATTCACTGACTGCAGATTTCAATGAGAAAACATTGGTGCTGCCGGTCAAGAACTTTGTCAATGATGCCTATTGCAGCGATATCTCCAAAAAGGTCAAAAGTCATCAGAAAGTCAAGAGAGAGAAAGGGGATTTTATTGGAGCCTTTGCCGTGTATGGCTACCGCAAGGACCCAAAGAATAGCAACCGACTGCTTGTGGATGCGTATGCAGCCGGGATTGTGAAGAAGATCTTTACATGCAAGATTGCCGGGCTTAGCAATCTTGCCATAGCGGAAAAACTAGAAGAGATGGGAATCCTCTCTCCGTTGGAATATAAAAAGCTGCATGAGGAGAAATTCTCTACCGGGTTTGCTACCCGTGTCAGGGCAAAATGGTCGGCGGTGGCAGTCAGGCGAATCCTTACCAATGAACTGTACACGGGAATGATGGTGCAGGGCAAACATGAAAAGGTCAGCCACAAAGTGAAACGCTCGGTAGAAAAGCCAAAAGAGGAATGGGTGCGTGTGGCCGATACCCATGAGGCTATCGTATCGGCAGAGGATTTTGAGACAGTACAGAAATTATTGGAGGTTGATACAAGGGCATCAGCCGGGAACGCAGGCTGCCATATGTTTACGGGATTTCTGTTTTGCGGAGACTGCGGGGAGCCAATGGTAAGACGGGTAAACCGCTACAAGGGGACGGAAAGGGTGTATTTTATCTGTCCTACCAGAAACAAGGGGATTGGCTGCACAAGACACAGCATCGCGGAGGAGAAATTGAAACATCTTATTCTGGCAGGGATTGAGCAGCAACTGGCATTGTTTATGGATAAGAACCATGTACTGGCGCAGATACAAAAAATGGCAGTAAAGTTTGATGGGTTGGCGGCGTTCGATAAAGAAATCCAGAAACTTCATGAGGAACAGCAAAAGTATGTTTCCCTGCGTGCCGGATTATGCGAAGATTTGAAAAATGGAATCATCACGGAGGAAGATGTCAGAGATTTCGGACAGATATATGAGACACAGTATCAGGGGGCGGAAGATGCCATAAGACGGCAGGAGAAGGCAAGATGCGAATTATTTAAGGCAGGTGTGGCAGCGGGGGCAAAACTGGAAAAGATGAAATCCACGCCGGAGCTTACAGAACTGAACCGGGATATTCTCGTGACTTTCGTCAGCCGTATATTTGTGTATGAGGATAAGCGGATGTTTCTGGAACTGCGGGCGAAGGATATGTTTGCAAAGACCCTGACGCCGGCGGATTATTTTGAAAGCAGGGAAAATGTACCTAATAATGGCGCAGGGAACAAAGGGGGTATTTTAACATGAGTCGTACTTCTAAAAGGGAAAATAGGGAACAGATCTCTCGTACCAGGCGTTTCCAGGTGGGAATTTATGCAAGGCTTTCCGTGGAGGGAACAGAGCGTAAAAATGAATCCATTGACACGCAGATTGCGATGGCAAAGCAATATCTGAAGGAACACCCGGAGATGGAGCTTTATGACTGTTATACGGATTTGGGCAAAACCGGAACCAATTTCAAACGGGATGGGTTTGAACGGATGATGCAGGATGTAAGGAAGAGATATATTGACTGTGTGATAGTCAAGGATTTATCCCGTTTTGGCAGGAACCATATCGAGGCGGGGAATTATATCCAGAAAATTTTTCCTTTTATGGGTGTTCGATTTATTGCCCTTGCGGACGGGATTGATACTTTCCTCGCAAATTCCGCCACGGATGAAATGACATTGAACCTTAAAAATCTTGTCAATGAGATGTATGCGTTAGATATTGCCGGGAAGGTAAAGTCCAGCAAACGCAGCCGCCAGGAACAGGGGAGTTATACCGGGGGAATCCCGCCTTATGGATACCGGGCTAAATGGAGCGAAGGGAAGAAATGCCTTTTTGCCTGCCCGAACACATCGGGAATTGTCCGGGATATTTATGGGATGTATTTATCCGGTAAAAATATGCGCCAGATTGCCGGGGAGTTGTATAAGAGGGAAATCCACCGGCCGCGCATGTACAATAAAACAGGGCATGTGTGCCGGCAGGAGGGGGAGGTTTTAGAGCAGTGGGGAACAGCGACAATAAAACTCATCCTTACTAACCCAGTCTATATGGGGTGTCTGGTGCAGGAGACGACCTGTGGGAAACAGTATAAAATCAGAAGCCGTCATGATGTGGACAGCGGGGACGACCGCATTAGGCGGGGAACCCATGAGCCTCTTGTCAGTGAGGATATGTTTTTTCGTGTGGCTGCTATGTTTGAAAAGTCTGCGGCTAAATATTGTAATAGAGGCGGGTTTTCCAAAAAGGCGCCGCTGGAGGAGGACATTTATGCCGGGGTGCTGTTTTGCGGGGACTGTGGAAAACAAATGGCAAGGGCGGCAAATACAAAGCAGTTTGCTTCCGGTCAAATGGTCCGCTATTATGGTTATCACTGCCCGTATTCTGGCAGGCTGGATGACCTGCGGTGTTCGGCCAAGAGCATAGCTATGCGTGTGTTGGATATATTGGTAAAAACTGCGCTGCGTCAAGAGTTTGCCCTGTCAGGTTTGCATCCGGGCAGACTGGTAGAGGAGTATGAAAGGCAGGCGGAGGAGCAAAAGCGGAAAATCAGCCGTGAGATCGTCTTATGTGGGAAACAGCAGGAATGTGCAAAAAAGAGAGGGAGTGAGTTGTATCTAAAATACCATGAAGGCAGCCTGTCACTGGAGGAATTTTGCCAGATGAAAAAGGAACAGGAACAGACCTTTGAGGAAATGGCAGGAAGGCAAAAGGCATTGCAGCGCAGATTAGAGGAGATAGAGAGGGAGATCGCAGACAAAGAAAAATTCCTGCAAAACCTTATGAAATGCAATGAAACGACAAAACTGACAAAGGAGGTTATACATACCCTGATCCGCCGGATCGATGTGTTTTCCGACTGTCGGGTAAAAATTACGTTTGCATTCCGCATGAATGAATTACTGAGGAACGAGAAAAGCGGCAATTTAGGGAGAGGGAGGCAGGATGGGTAAAATAAAACGGTCGGGTTTGCATGGAAAGGCAAGGGATAATGTCCGCATTGCTGTCTATATGCGCCTTTCTAAGACAGATGAAAAAGTGCGCGAGGAGAGCAATAGTATCTCCATGCAGCGCATTTTGATAAAAAAATTTATCGCAGCCCATTTTGCCGGGTGTGAGATGATGGAATATCAGGATGACGGTTTTTCAGGGACAAATTTTAACCGTCCGGGAGTACAGAAACTTTTGGAGGATGCCAGAAATGAGAAGTTTGACTGTGTGATTGTAAAAGATTTTTCCCGGTTTGGCAGGGATTATATGGAAGTGGGCTCTTACCTGGAGCATATATTTCCCTTTTTGGGAATCCGTTTTATTTCTATCAACGACCACTACGACAGTGGCAGTGTTCGTGGCGATATCTCCGATCTGGATGTGAATTTCAAAAATCTTCTCTATGACTTATACAGCAAGGATTTGTCGCAGAAAGTGAGGACTTCGCTGCGGGCAAAAAAGGAGAGCGGGCAGTATGTCAGCGCCAACGCTCCTTTTGGCTATGAAAAAGCCCCGGATGACAGACATATGCTTGTCATCAGTGAGGATGAGGCGGCGGTGGTCCGTGAGATTTTTTCTCTTGCCCTTAAGGGGGTTACTTCCTCCCAGACGGCAAAGAAACTGAATTTGGAGCATGTTCCCACGCCGGTGGAGTTTAAGATGAGGAAAGGTAAGACTTCACGGAAACCAAAAGGAGAGCGTTTTTATTGGAGCAGCAGTGTTATTTGCAGTATTTTGCGAAATCCCGTGTATGCCGGGGATGTGGAGTATGGAAAGACAGAAAAAGAGCAGGTGGGGGGCCGCAGTGTCATGAAAGCAAGGGCAGAGTGGAAAATCATAAGAAATCACCATGCCCCTATCATTGACAGGGAAGATTTTGAGGAAGTCCAGAAAAGCAGGGGTAGGGGGCAAGGGAAAGGAACGGGGAAAAAACGGCATCCATTGATTGGTAAGGCTGTATGCGGGTGCTGTAAGCGCAATTTACAGATAAAGGGAGAGCAGAATCCATATTTTAACTGTCCTAACCGTTATGTGACTGGACTGGAGGATTGTGTCAGCAAGGTCAATGTGACGTTTCTGGAACAGGCGGTGTTACTCCGGCTGAAGGAATTTCAGGAAAGCAAGTGTTCTCAGAAAAAACAGAATCTTGCGGCAGAGTTTTCCCAAAGGTATCAGAATGACCTGAACGCGAAACGTGATAAGCTGCTGCGGGATTTGAGGCGGGCAGAGCGGGAGTATGAAAGGCTAAGGCAGGGACATTGTGAAAATTACCGGTTATATTCTCTTGGAGAGCAGACAGAGTTTCATTCCCTACATGCAGAGATGGAGAAACAGCAGAGGGTGATCCGGGATTTGAAGGAACAGGTCATTTGGATGGAGCAACAGTTTGGTAAGGCAGAACCAGACATATTTGTATCAGAGGTAATGGAGAGGTATATTGATCAAATAGTAGTTTATAACGAAGAGAGAATAGAAATCAGGTGGAATGAGCTGTAGCGTGATCTTAAACAAGGGAGTTTCGGAACAAAAAGCTGATAAACCTTTTAGCAGTTACTTGACATAAGAGGGGATAGACTATGCGCATCCTGATTTTTGCAGGGATGACGGGACCACAAGAATATTGTCTCTGTGGGACCAGAGCATCGCTTCCGGGACGGTTCCAAGGCCACAGGGTCTTGCGGAGAACGGGGCAGCGGATTTTTTACAGGCGCCGGCGGGGTTTGCACTTGGCACAGAGTTTACTACGGACATCATTAATCTGGCGTTGGAACAGCCTACAGAACAGCAGCGATTCGCAGTGTGTCCGAGCAGAGATATCTCCGGCCACGGAACGCATGTGGCGGGAATCGCCGCCGGCAATGGAAGGGCTTCAAGCGGCAGATACCGCGGGGTGGCCTATGAGAGTGAATTGATAATCGTGAAGCTGGGCAACTCCCCCAGCAGTGGTTTTCCGCGCACTACCGAATTGATGCAGGCCGTCGATTACTGCATGGAGAAAGCGGCAGAACAGGGAAAGCCGCTGGCAATCAATTTAAGCTTTGGCAATAATTATGGCTCCCATTCCGGCAGCTCGCTGCTTGAGACTTATCTCGACGATATGGCAAACAGGGGCAGGGTATCCATTGTTGTGGGCAGCGGCAATGAGGGAACGTCTGCGGGGCATACTTCCGGTATTTTGGAACAGGGGCAGGAGAGCAGGATACAGATCGCGGTCAGCAGCTATGAGAGCGGGATGAACTTGCAGATTTGGAAGTCTTATATTGACGAGGTTGATATCTCTGTGGTGACGCCCTCCGGCAAGGTATTGGGGCCAATCATAAGACAACAGCAGGCGGTGCGTTTTTCTACCGCCGAGACCGCACTACTATGCTATTATGGCACGCCCAGCCCTTACAGCGTCTATCAGGAAATTTATATTGATTTTCTGGCGGAACAGGACTATATAACGCCCGGCTTGTGGGAGATACGCATAAATTCCAGGCGCATTGTAGAGGGGAGCTATGATATGTGGCTGCCGGGCGGAGGTGTGTTAAATGGGGGTACCGGTTTCTTATATCCGACGGAATACACGACGCTCACGATTCCCTCTACGGCGGCAAAGGTGATCACTGTCGGCGCCTACGACGGTCGTTTCAATCAGCCCGCAGGCTTTTCCGGCAGAGGCTTTACCAGAGTCACCAATCTTGTGAAACCGGATCTGGTGGCTCCGGGTGTGGAGATCGTCTCCTGTTCGCCCGGAGGCGGCTATACCGCGCGCACCGGAACTTCAATGGCGACCCCTTTCGTCAGTGGAAGCGCGGCGCTGTTGATGCAGTGGGGGATTGTGGACGGGAATGACAATTATCTCTACGGGGAGAAGCTCAAGGCATATTTACTGCGCGGTGCGAGACAGCTGCCGGTCACGGAGGAGTGGCCGAATCCGCAGATGGGGTGGGGCGCACTGTGTGTGGAAGGGAGTCTGCCGGGGGTATAAGATTATAAAATATATGCCTGTCTGGATTTTTCCATTGTGAAAATCCGACATACAATTTTTGTCATCATGTGCTTTGTGGAGAGTTAGATGGGCATTTCCGGGGGGCAGACCGTATATCCATAAAGTCGGAATTCTCCCCGGAAGACTCACTATTTCCACACGCTCGGAATTGTGGTAAAATAAAAGTAATGCAGCGGCAATTGGAAGTTGGATATTGGTTGTTTTGATTTTGAGGTATTGGGAATTTGGTAATATATCATAATAATTCTCATTTTATCGTGCAGACAAGGAAGGAGCGTATGGAACCATCCATACAAGAACGATTGAAAGACCTGTGGGAAAACCACAGGGACGATTTTTTAGTGTCCCGGAGGACGACCGCTGAAAGGAAAGTCGCAGACTGTTGATGAAGTCGCACAGCGAGGACAGCGCCCCCGGAGCAAGCGTCACTGGTGTTTATCTGCAGACGGCAACGGCTGAATTATAACAAGCCGTCCGAGGAGGAAAAGAAGTGGCTCAAAAGGATTTCGGAGAATTCTGGCTTGCTGAAAAATCCAAACCCACAGCTGGGGAGGAAATAAGCAATTGACAAATCACAAGTTGAGGGGTAGTTACTTATGACTAATCAGGAACTGTTTGAAAGCATTCAGGCAACGCACACAGAAAAGAAAATAGTGTCTCTTAGCAAAAAACTAATTAAAAGATGTACTTTTAACAGCGGAGCCGATGCTCAAAATCTTTGTGAGTTAGCCTATTGGCTGTACATATACGGATATGCGGATGATGTGCTGTTGGTATGTGAAATAACACACGATATTGAATTTCCAGGAAAAGGCGGTTTCAATGTCTGGGATTACATTTTATTTATATGGGGGCTTGAGGCTCATATTTTGAAGGAGCGCGCCCAGATAGAGAAAGCAAATGACCGAATTAAAAGGATGGACGAGCTTTGGAAACTTTCGTCTAAAAGTGCGGAACAGGAAGCCATGCGCCGAAACAGGGTTACCATTTCCGAGTGTGCGTATGAAGAAAAAATCGCAAATGACACCTCTGCTTCATCTGCGGACAGATGGAGATTTCTTTCACTATTTAGGCTGATCGGATATGGCGTGACAGGTCTTTTCCCTTGTTTGCAGAAAGAGAAAGTCGCTGTTGACGAACTTGCCAAAGAATATATTGAAAGATTGAAGCAAATCTAATAGTATAGTTTCATGACCTAATCGTAAATTAGCTGATTTTTCACAAATAAATTGCGTCGAAGCGTCACAAATTTATACGGCGAACAAGGTTCGCCTTCCGAAGCCGCATCTGACCTACGGCTTGCGGATCTGTGCGATAAGTCGCTTTGGAATGGAGGATTATCATGCAGTACACTTGGAATGATATTGAGCAGCACATTGCCGCCTGTACCCAATGTCCGCTCAGCCGAACCAGGCACTTGCCTGTCATGGGGCGTGGAAATCACCAGGCAGATATCATGATGATTGCCGAAGCGCCCGGAGGACAGGAAGATCAGCAGGGGGTCCCGTTTGTCGGACGCTCGGGGGAGATTTTAGACCGTCTTTTGCGGGAGTGCGGACTGAAAAGAGAGGATATTTATATCACTAACATTTTAAAATGCCATCCTCCCGGCAACCGTGATCCCAAGGAAGAGGAAAAAGAGGCATGTTTTCCATATCTAAAATATGAGACATTTCTTTTAAAGCCCAAAATCATTGTCTGTCTTGGACGTGTCGCCGCGCAGCGTATTATTTCACCCGATTTTAAGATAACCAGGCAGCATGGCACGTGGACATACCGCAAAAATTGCGCGCTGACCGCTACCTATCATCCGTCGGCTATTCTGCGCGATCCTCCCAAATATGAAGCGGTCAGAGCGGATTTTTGTGAGATTGTAAAAAAACGTTTGGAGGGTAATAAATAGATACTTGAGTCGCTTGCGAGTCTGAACATGCAGTCAGCTGTCATTCTTTTGTGGGAACATGCAGAGCAGATATTTAACAGTAAGGGACAGATATTTTTATTTATTTTATAAAAACTCTTCATAAAATATCATAATAGTCCGAAATATTAGATAAGTGATTTTATGAGATCGGATTACAGTTATACCATGGGGAGCCGTTTTTTCGGAGCGGCATACAGTTTGCAAAGCATCGGGCAACCGTCATGGATATGGGAAAAGGAGGGTATGAAAATGGCAATTAGCAGTATTTCAGGGATGGGTATGAAGGCTGACCAGCTGCAGATTTCACCCGCGACGGATATGTATACGAAAAATATCCAGCAGCAGATCATAGACACGCAGAAAAAAATGCAGGACATTTCTTCTAATGAGAAAATGAGCATGGAAGAAAAAATGAAAAAGCGCCAGGAGCTTCAGCAGGAAATCAGTGACCTCAATAATCAGCTGCGCCAACATTTGGCGGAGAAAAAGAAAGAGCAGCAAGAGCAGAAAAAGGCGGCAACCGTGGAAGAGGACATGCGAGGCGCGGATACAACCGTGCAGGAGGGCACAACCGGAATTTCCGGCAAAGGTATGTCGGCCATGATTTCTGCGGGCACTTCCTTGAAACAAGCGCAGTCACAGGACAGTGTGAAAGTAAAATTAGAGGGCAGAGTCGGCGTTCTTAGAGCGGAGATCAAGCAGGATGCCAGAATGGAGACTAGACAGGACGCGCCACAGGGCAGTGTAAATGCAAAGGAGCGGGAACTCGAAAAGGTAGAGAAAAAAGTTTCGGATGTTTCGTCTGCGCAGATGAGCAGCTTAAAAGATGCGAATCAGGTTATGAAAGACGCTGCTAGGGCAGAGTTGTCGGACGAAAAGCCTGGTAAGACCGGCCAGGATCAAAACGAGAAAGAAGTCTGGCTGATCTCTGACAGCCAGAAAAAAGGCATGAGGATTTCCGGCTTGGGACAGGTTGCAAAAGACAGTAACGCGGCGGACTCGATGATAAAGAGAAAGACCGTCAACTATGTTTCGGTGGATATCCGCGGGTAGCATATGATAAGAATGGGCAATCAATGAGAAGCTCTGGTTTATATCATGGTTCTAATAGATGAGGCACTTGCGGGTGTTCTCATCTATTTGTGTGCGGTAAACGTGAAATGTATCATAACATTTTAGGGCAGTATTGTATAGGTTATTAGCTGTTTCGCTTGATATCATCAAAATGAATAAATATGCATAGCTGTTCTATCGGAAGTGATACAAAACTTTTATATTCACAGCGTAAATGCGGTGTCCCGCAGGCAACATAGCTGCAGGCGCTACTT
>CAJTYI010000097.1 GCA_910584215.1 uncultured Roseburia sp.
TATCGGTCCCGGCGCGTTGGCAGTGGCTTGTTCCAAAAAGATACCGGAGCTGGAACAATAGCGGCATTACGATAAAATATTTTAGAAACCATAGGAGGATAAGCAGATGGTAAAAGCAGTAGTGGGAGCAAATTGGGGGGACGAAGGAAAAGGTAAGATTACCGATACATTGGCAGAGGAGGCCGATATTATTGTTCGTTTTCAGGGAGGCGCCAATGCGGGTCACACGATCGTAAACAATTACGGAAAATTTGCACTTCACACCTTGCCGTCGGGCGTTTTTTACGGCCATACGACCAGCATTATCGGAAACGGTGTGGCTTTAAATATTCCCATTTTGATGGACGAGATTGCGTCCATTGTGAATCGAAACGTGCCGAAGCCCAAAATTTTGGTCTCGGACCGTGCGCAGGTGGTGATGCCATATCATGTTCTGCTGGATCAGTATGAGGAAGAGCGTCTTGCAGGAAAGTCTTTTGGTTCGACCAAATCCGGCATTGCGCCGTTTTATTCCGATAAGTACGCCAAAATTGGTTTTCAGGTAAGCGAGCTGTTTGAGGAAGCGCTTTTGCGGGAGAAAGTTGCCCGCGTTGTGGAGATGAAGAATGTCCTGTTTGAACATTTTTATCACAAACCGCTGATTGACGCCGCAGAATTGTTGGATACGCTGCATGATTACCGTGACAAGATTGCGCCGTATGTGTGTGATGTGTCCGCATTTTTGGATACGGCCATCAAAGAGGGCAAGACGATACTGCTCGAGGGACAGTTGGGTACGTTAAAAGATCCCGATCACGGTATTTATCCGATGGTTACTTCGTCTTCGACACTGGCGGCCTACGGCGCCATCGGGGCGGGAATTCCTCCCTATGAGATCAAGCAGATTATTACTGTGTGCAAGGCGTATTCCTCCGCAGTAGGAGCAGGTGCATTTGTCAGCGAAATCTTTGGCGAGGAGGCCGATGAGCTCAGACGCCGCGGCGGAGACGGCGGTGAGTTCGGGGCTACCACGGGGCGGCCAAGGCGTATGGGTTGGTTTGACTGTGTGGCAAGCAAATATGGCTGCCGTTTGCAGGGAACGACGGATGTGGCGTTTACGGTGTTGGATGTGCTCGGATATCTCGACGAGATTCCGGTATGCGTCGGGTACGAAATTGACGGTGAAGTCACCACTGATTTCCCGACGACGGCCAAATTGGAGAAAGCGAAACCGGTGTTAAAGACACTGCCGGGTTGGAAGTGTGATATCCGCGGGATTAAGAACTACGAGGATTTGCCTCAGAATTGCAGAGACTATGTGGAGTTTATCGAGGAGCAGATCGGATATCCGATCACCATGGTTTCCAATGGGCCGGGCAGGGAAGATATTATTTACCGCAGTCAATCATAATATAAAAACTGTCTGTACTAGGTGCTTGACAGGCAGGGACACAAAGTTTGGCACACAGCACACGAAAAGAGAACGAGAATGATAAAAAATATAATCTTCGATGTGGGTAAAGTTTTGGTAGAATGGAACTGCGACAGGGCGTTTGAGCAGCTCGGCATCACAGGGGCGGTGAAAGAAGCGGTGGCGGATGCCACGGTGCGTTCCACGGATTGGAATGAATACGACAGAAGCGCATGTCCGCCCGAAGAGCAGCTTTCCAAGTTTATCAGGAAAATTCCGCAATATGAGAACGAGCTGCGGCTGTTTTGGGATCATATCGGTCTTGCCATTTCGCGCTATCCGTACACGCTGCCGTGGGTGAGAGCGCTAAAGACGGCGGGGTATCAGGTGTATATTTTATCGAATTATGCCGCATGGACATACGAACAGACAAAAGATGAGTTGTGTTTTTTGGAGGAAGTCGACGGTGCGGTATTCTCTTTTCAGGTGCAGATGGTAAAACCGGAATCCGCGATCTACCGCGCACTGCTTGGTAAATACCAGCTGGCGCCAAAAGAGAGTGTGTTTGTGGACGACCGGCTGGACAATATAGAAGCCGCCAGGCGGGAAGGATTGCATGCAATACATTTTATTTCCTATGCGCAGGCGGTGTGTGATCTGGCGTCCTTGGGCGTGAGGACAGAGAATGGGACATGAGAGCACAGGGTGCGACCGTTCAGATGTCTTTGTCTTCCTGTCTGGGGTGGAGCAGTTTATAGATAAACGAGTAAGTCCACAGGAGTACGGGGATGACTACGGTCGCATAGACAGAAGTTTTTAACAGTTGCAGATAATGATCCTTAGCTGCCAGCGCGCACACAAGGGTGGATACATAGAGTCCGACCAGTAAGAGGACGCCTGCCAGCGCTAAAATGCGTTTTACTTTTTTCATATGGGTTCCTTTCTGTAAACAGTGCCGCAGAGTATCGTTGCTGTGCCCATTGTAGCGGAGAATGGCTAAGCCCGTCAACCGTAAAATGAAAAAAGATAAAAATATTTTGTAATTTGGGACAGGTTCTGGTATAATGATGATGCGTTTAAGCAAATATGATGGAGAAACCGAGGAACAGGATATGACATTATTGGAACAATGGCAGAAAGTTGCCTATAATGAAGAGACAAACAAAAACGAGCTGGAGCGTTTCTGGCAGAGATACTTTCTTTTGGAAAAAGGCGTATACGAGCAATTGTTGGCGCACCCCCAGGAGAGGGTTGAGGGAACCGTAAAAGAGCTGGCCGACAAATATGAACTGAGCATCATGGATATGACCGGTTTTCTGGATGGGATTAACGAAAGCTTAATCGAGCCGAATCCGATCGAAACGATGGACGAGGACACAAAAGTCAGCCTTGCTTTTGATACAGAAAAGCTATACAAAAATATGGTGGACGCCAAGGCGGACTGGTTATATAACCTTCCGCAGTGGGAATCGATCTATGATGAGGAGACGAGAAAGCGGCTTTACCTCGAACAGAAAAAATCGGGAACCGTCGTCGTGGGCAAGAAAGTGGGACGCAACGATCCCTGTCCGTGCGGCAGTGGGAAGAAGTATAAGCATTGCTGTTTGAATAAGCAGTGATTTAGGCAGACTGCGATTTTAAATGTCATCGTTTGGTTATGCTTTCATTTCATTCAAAGCTTGGAAACCATGTGTTCCGGGCTTTTTTGTTGAGAAGGTCAGAATGTGAATAAAAGAAAAAAGACGATAATGTTCATGACTTTCTCACAATTATTCTTTATAATACAACTATGTTCAAGTACAACGAATAATTAATATTCCTTGTACTAGAAACGATAAACTATAGAAAAGAGGATTCCTATGAAAAAACGTAATATTTTACTGCTATTGGCTACTATGACAGTCGTCCTGGCCGGGTGCGGCTCCAAAGACAAAGAAGTCTCTTCGCCCGACCATGTTGTGGATTTAACGCTCGACGCTTCCTACGGTGAGGTTACGCTCTGTGATTACCGCAGCCTGACGGGGGAGAAGCCGATTTATGAGACGTCGGAAGAAGATATCGACGGAGAGATTGAAATGTTGCTCTATGATTATGCAGAGTACGAGGAATTAAACGGCCCGGCTGTTGCCGGAGACTATATATCGGCCTATCTTACGGCGGAAAGCGGCGGCGAACTGTTGATTGATTTTGCCGATGAAGTCTATGAAATTATTCTCGGTGACGAAGAGTTTGGACCGGAGTTTGACAAAAAATTGGACGGTGTTTCCGTCGGTGATGAGCTTGCATTTTCGATTGATTACGATGAGTCTTTTGAAGATGAAGATTTTGCGGGGCAGACAGTAGATTTTACCATAAAAGTATCCGCCATATCGCGCGAGACATATCCAGAATTGACAGAGACGTTTGTTAAAGAGACGCTCGGCTATTCCTCCAAGGAGGATATGCGCAGTCAGATTGCCAATGATCTTTCCCAGGCAAACGAGGAGCAGAGCGTAGCCGAATTGCAGGAAAATTTGGTCCAGAGTCTGATCGAACAGTCGACATTCGGAAGTTACACGCAGGAAGTTTATGATTACTGTAATTCCAGTGTGCGGGAGAATTATTCGTATTATGCCGAGATGTTTGGCATCGCTGATATTAACGAAGTATATGAGATGTTTGATATGACAGAGGATGACGTAGAGGAAGAGATTTTGGCGCAGGTGCACCGCATGATCGCTGTGCAGGCGATTGCCACGGAAAATTCTATCAGCGTTTCCGATGAGGAATTTAACGATTATGCGAAAGATTTGGCCGAGATGAATGACTATGAGTCGGTGGAACAATTCCTAGAAGACTATGATGAGTTCTCCATCCGCTACGGGTGCCTGGAAGAAAAGGTGCTGGATTTACTGATGGAACATGCGACCGTCAATGAAGTGCCGGCAGTGCTTGACGAAATGTAAGACGAGTAACATTGGTAACGGTAAAAAGCAGCCGGTGCCTATGGGATAGAAAAACAACGGACAGTCCGCAGAGCGTGCTGTCCGTTGTTTTATGGTGCGCCGATATAAGCTGTCTCTATGGTGCCGTATATGCGGCTTTAGCAGTTTTCTGCAATATGGTAAATCAGATCTTTTGAGTCGCTCCAGCCCAGACAAGGGTCCGTGATGGATTTTCCATAGATATGTTCGCCGATTTTCTGGCATCCTTCCTCAATGTAACTCTCGATCATGACGCCTTTGACTAAGCTGCGGATTACGGTCGAGACCTGTCTGTTATGCATAATTTCTTTTACGATACGGATCTGTTCTTTAAATTTTTTGCCGGAGTTTGAGTGGTTGACGTCAACGACAGCGGCCGGGTATACAAGGTCCATCTTTTCGTACATTTCGCAAAGGCGCATCAGATCTTCGTAATGATAATTCTGTACGGAATTGCCGTGTTTGTTGACGGCGCCGCGAAGCACCACATGAGTCAGCGGGTTGCCGCTGGTTTCCACTTCATAACCCCGGTATACAAAGTGGTGCGGATGCTGCGCAGCATAAACGGAATTGAGCATAACCGAAAAATCACCGCTGGTAGGGTTCTTCATGCCGGAGGCGACGTCAAAGCCGCTTACGGTGAGCCGGTGCTGCTGGTCTTCCACGGAGCGGGCGCCGATCGCGACATAGGAGAGCAGATCTTCGACATAGCCCCAGTTTTCCGGGTAGAGCATTTCGTCTGCACAGGTTAAGCCGCTTTCTTTGATGGCGCGGATATGCATCTTTCGCATAGCGATCAGACCCTCTACCATATCAGGGGCCTTTTCCGGGTCCGGCTGGGAGGCAATGCCCTTATAACCCTCGCCTGTCGTGCGCGGTTTGTTTGTATAGATGCGCGGAATCAATATCAGCTTGTCCCTGACCTCCTCCTGGATGCTTGTGAGCCGGTTGACGTAATCGCAGACCGAATCCTCATTGTCGGCGGAACAAGGGCCGATAATCACGAGAAAGCGGTCGTCTTTTCCGGTGATAACGTCGGCAATCGCCATATCGCGCGCTTTTTTTAACTGTTTGAGATCGTCGGAAAGCGGGTAGTCCCGTTTGATATCCTCCGGCGAAGGTAATTGATTCAAAAATTGAAAACTCATAATCTTATCTGTGCCGCATACATGCGGTATTCCTTTCGTAGCGTGATATAAAATCCGCTAATATCTTACCGAAAATGCAGGCGAATGTCAAATATTAGTTCTATGTACCAAAAAAAGGTGTATAGATATTTTCATGTACTCCAAAAAGGTGTATAATACGATTTGCCGGGGGGCGGCGGAAAGGATGAGAATTTATGGGGTTGTATATTAAGGAAAAGATGCTGGGTGAGGGCAGACCGTTGATCTGTGTGCCTGTGATGGATAGGAAAAAAGCGGACATTATCCATGAGATTACTTATCTGGCGAAGAGCACGGCGGCGGACATGATTGAGTGGCGTGTGGACGCATTTGACAGCTATGAAGATTTTAATGAGATCCGTCAGATATTAAACGAATTAAAGAGTGTGGTAAAAGAAAAAATATTTTTATACACTTTTCGCACCCAAAAGCAGGGGGGAGAGGCGGAGCCGGAACATGAGCTGCTCGACGATCTGCACGATCTGGCGGCAGAGTCCCGCTGTGTGGATTTGATTGATATCGAATTTTTTGCGGAGGAGCATCCGGCCAAAAAGATACGCCGCATCAGAGAGCAGGGAGTTCATGTGATTGCATCCCACCATGACTTTGAGATGACGCCTCCGCCTGAGGTGATGAGCATGTTGTTAGATAAGATGGCGGCCGGAGGAGCCGATCTGGTAAAGCTTGCTGTCATGCCAAAAGACTGTCTGGATGTCATAAAGCTTCTGGAAGTCACCGACGGTTTTCGCAGGAATCATAAAGGCGTGCCAATCATTACCATGTCCATGGGCGCTTTGGGCAGCATCAGCCGCATCAGCGGAGAATATTTTGGTTCCTGTGTGACTTTCGGTGCCCACAAGGTGGCGAGCGCACCCGGACAATTTGCGATGGAAACGCTGGAACGTATGCTGGAAAATATTCATGATGCAGCTTGTATTAATTCTAAATAAAATATAAATAGATGGGAAAAAAACAATAAACACCGTCAGAATGTATTGATTTTGCATTTTGATGGTGTTATTTTATGTCATATGGACTTTTTTGGCATTATCTGGTTACAGCGGGCAGATGGTCAAAGGGAGAACCGGAAAAGAAAGGAACAGGACTTATGGGCAAAATTTTTAAGAACATGCTGCCATATTGGAAGATGATGATTGTCGTGCTGCTTCTGTTGGTTGTGCAGGCGTGGTGTGATCTGTCACTTCCGGCGTACACATCGAATATTATTGATGTGGGCATTATGAATAACGGCGTTGGCCATATCGTGCCTGATGCCGTCACGGCTGATGATTACGAGATGGCGAAGCTGTTTATGACCGATGAGGAGCGGGCAAAATGGGAGGCGTGTTTTTTGCGGGAGCACAATATTTATACCCGCAAAGATTTATCGCGCCAGGAGCTGGAAGAATTGGATGAGGAGCTGCTGCTGCCGATTCTGCTGAATTACCAGGTGATGTCCTACATGGAGGAAGCGGATAGTCTTAGCGAATTCATGCAAAAGGGCGGTGAGGCGGTTGGGGGACAGTTGTCTGATCTGAGAGGACAGATGGAGGCGACGCTTGATACGATGGGCAGTTCTCTTGTAAAGTCTATGGGCGTAGCTTTCGCGGTCAGATGCGATAAGGCCGCGGGGCTTGACATGGAAAAAATACAGACCGGCTATCTGTGGCGGGAGGGCCTTAAGATGGTCGGCATGGCTCTTTTAATGGGAGTGGCGGCCGTGTTAGTGGGGCTGTTTGGATCGCGGATTGGCGCCGGTATCGGCAGGGATTTAAGGAAGAAAACGTTCGAGCGCGTGGTAAGTTTTTCCAATGCGGAGATGGACCGTTTTTCGACAGCTTCCTTAATTACCAGGAGCACCAATGACATACAACAGATTCAGATGGTTTCGACCATGCTGATTCGCATGATCGCCTATGCGCCGATTCTAGGGCTGGGCGGTATTGTGCGCGTGGTACAGACCGGCGCTGGCATGGGTTGGATTATCATATTGGCGCTGCTTGTCATACTGGGTTATGTACTTATACTAATGTCTGTCACCATGCCGAAGTTTAAACTGATGCAAAAGCTTGTGGACCGCGTCAATCTGGTGTCGCGGGAGATATTGACCGGGCTTTCGGTGATACGCGCATTTGGCAGGGAAGAAAAAGAAGAGGAGCGGTTTGACGCCGCTAACCGAGATCTGACAAAGACAATGCTGTTTACCAACCGTGTCATGACGTTTATGATGCCGGGCATGATGCTGATTATGAATCTATTGACGATAAGTATTGTCTGGGTGGGAGCAAAGCATATTGATGCCGGGTCAATGCAGGTCGGCTCCATGACGGCGTTTCTTACTTATTCGATGATGATTGTGATGGCATTTTTGATGCTCACGATGTTGTCGATCATGCTGCCGCGTGCGGCGGTGGCGGCAGAGCGCATTGACGAGGTCATTCGTACCGTTCCCTCGATCGCGGATAGAGAGCAGCCGGAAGCGGTCACCAGCCATTGTGGAAGAATCCAATTTTCACATGTCAGTTTCCGTTATCCCAATGCGGAATCAGACGTGCTTACGGATATTGACTTTGTGGCAGAGCCGGGAAAGACAACCGCAATCATCGGCAGTACCGGATGCGGCAAGACGACACTAGTCAATCTGATTCCGCGGCTTTACGATGTGACGGCGGGAAGTGTCACGTTGGACGGCAGGGATATCAGAAATATTTCCATGGAAGAACTGCGAGAGGAAATCGGCTATGTGCCGCAGAAGGGAATCTTGTTTTCCGGTACGATCGAGAGCAATCTGCGCTTTGGCCGGGAGAATGCCACGGCAGAACAGATCAAAGAAGCGGCGTCGATTGCCCAGGCGACGGATTTTATAGAAGAAAAGGCGGAGCAATACGAATCTGCCGTTGCCCAGGGCGGCACCAATGTTTCCGGCGGGCAAAGGCAGCGGCTGGCGATTGCGAGGGCCATTGTGAAAGACCCGCGGATCTTTATTTTTGACGACAGTTTTTCCGCGTTGGATTTGAAGACCGACGCGGCGCTTCGCGGGGCATTGTCCAAAAAGGTGAAAGACAAAACGGTCATCATTGTGGCGCAGCGAATCAGTACGATACTTCACGCTGACCAGATTCTTGTCTTGCATGAGGGCAGGATTGTTGGCAAAGGGACGCACAGGCAATTGCTTGCGGAGTGCGGGATTTACCAGGAGATTGTCAAATCGCAGCTTTCCGCGAAAGAGCTGGGAATGGAAGAAAGTGAGGTGTAGCAGATGGCAAGCGGGGCGATGAATTCTCATAGAAGAGGTCCGGCCGGACATGGCATGGGACCGATCGAAAAGCCGAAAAACTTTAAGGGTTCTATCGGTAAGTTGACAAATTATATTGGCAGATACAAGGCAGCTATTTTCATGGTAATGTTTTTTGCCGTTTGTGCTACGGTTTTCAATGTGATTGGACCGAAAATATTAGGCAGGGCGACGACGGCCCTGTCGGAGGGATTAATGGCAAAGATTGCAGGAACCGGCGGCATTGATTTTGCCCGAATCGGAAAAATACTGGTGTTTGTGTTGGGACTATATGTGTGCAGTGCGGCATTTTCTTTTTTCCAGGGTTGGATTATGACAGGCGTGACGCAGAAAGTATGCTATCGTCTCAGAAAAGAAATTTCCGAAAAAATCAACCGCATGCCGATGAAATATTTTGAGAGCCATGTATACGGCGAGGTGCTCTCGCGCATCACCAATGATGTGGATACGCTCGGGCAGGGACTCAATCAGAGTATCACAATGATCATTACATCAGTCGCAACGCTGTGCGGCGTGTTGGTGATGATGCTGAGTATTTCTCCGCTGATGACTTTGATTGCGCTGGTGATTCTGCCGGTTTCCGCTTTTTTGATATCGTTTGTGGTAAAGCGGTCACAGAAATTTTTTAAATACCAGCAGGAATATCTGGGGCATGTAAACGGGCAGGTGGAGGAGGTCTACGGAGGACACCTGGTGATTAAATCTTATAACCGTGAAAAAGATACGGTGGAAGAGTTTAACCGGACCAATGAGACCTTATATGATTCCGCCTGGAAATCTCAGTTTTTGTCCGGTATGATGCATCCGATCATGATGTTTGTGGGGAATCTCGGCTACGCGGCAGTCGCCTTAGCGGGCGGTCTGCTTGCGATGCGGGGCACAATCACGATCGGTGATATTCAGGCGTTTATACAGTATGTCAAGAATTTTACCCAGCCGGTACAGCAGATTGCGCAGGTGACTACGCAGGTGCAGTCGATGGCGGCGGCTTCCGAGCGCGTATTTGAGTTTTTGGCCGAGCAGGAGGAAGAGCAGTTGGCCGGTCATCCGGTGAGCCTGACGAAGATGGAGGGCGCAGTAAGTTTTTGCCATGTCAGTTTTGGGTATCAGCCCGATCAGACCATTATCCATGATTTTTGCGTGGAGGTAAAACCGGGACAAAAAATCGCTATCGTTGGCCCTACCGGAGCCGGCAAAACGACGATTGTAAAGCTGCTGATGCGCTTTTACGATGTCAGCGGCGGAGAGATCAGACTGGACGGATACGATATCAGGGATTTTAACCGCAGAGAACTTCGGGATGCGTTCGGGATGGTGCTGCAGGATACTTGGCTGTTTAAGGGAACCATTATGGAAAATATTCGCTATGGCAGATTGGATGCGACAGATGAGGAGGTTATGGCGGCGGCGAAAGCGGCGCGGGCAGACCACTTTATCAAGACGCTGCCGGGCGGTTACCAGATGGAGTTAAATGAGGACGCCACCAATGTTTCGCAGGGACAAAAGCAGCTGCTGACGATCGCGCGGGCGATATTGGCGGATAATAAAGTGTTGATCTTGGATGAGGCGACGTCCTCTGTTGACACGAGGACGGAAGTGGAAATTCAAAAGGCGATGGATCGACTGATGCAGGGAAGAACCAGTTTTATCATTGCCCACCGTCTCTCGACAATCCGCAATGCGGATAGGATACTCGTCATGAAAGACGGTGATATGATCGAACAGGGAACGCACCGGGAGCTGTTAGAGGCAGGCGGATTTTATGCTAATCTCTATAACGCCCAGTTTGAGGAGAGCATCGCCTAAAAGAGCGGTTATCGTCTCAAAGAAAGCCTGGCCTAAAAAAGCATGGCTCAAAGAAAGCGTGCCCTAGAAAAAAACATGGCTTAAAAAAAGCCTGGCCTAAAAAAAGCATGGCCTGGAAAGAAACATCCGCCCCAAAAGGCATCTCTTAGAAAAGTCAGGGAAGACAACAGCGCCTGACCGGCAGGGGAGTAATCGGGGCTGTCGCAAGAAGTAAGAATCGTACCATATCATTTGGCTGCAAATGTAAGCAATCAAGGGATGGTAGGGTTATTCTTAAGGCGACGGCTCCGATTTTTTACTTTATAGGAAATTGCGTCGTCAGACGCATCAATTTTCAAGTTGCAAAGCAACTTGCAAAGAATCACGGA
>CAJTYI010000098.1 GCA_910584215.1 uncultured Roseburia sp.
CGGTGGCATCGTCGATTGAAGCCAACGTGGCAGATGGAAATTCAGGCAAGTCATTTGGCGAAATATGAACATGTCAGCACACTAGTACAACGAAATATTCTTTTCTGATACATTGGCGCACAATGATTCTTTCCTATGCAAGGCGGAGGAAAGAGGCGCAGCGGTGGCTACGTCAACGCACCTGTTTTCTTGACAAAATATGACCCTTAAAATATAATAGAGGTCATACAGTTTTCTACTTAATATTCTTGACAGACGGACTTTCAAACTGCGTTTTCCTTAAAATACGGAGGATTCCATGGAACAAAAAACAAACTTTAAGGCGCTTTCGACAAAAGCCAAGTTACAATATATCTGGGATTACTACAAGCTTCCGTTTATCATTATTGCGGCTATCGCTGTCGTGATTGGCTCTGTGGCGCTGCAAATCAGCAGCTACGAACCCCCTCTGTTTAATGTCATTATGTTTAACTGTAATCACGCCGTTGACACCACCGCGGTCGGTTTCTATGATTTTTTGGACGAGGAAGCAATCGAGCATACCGATGCCGCCGTCGCCTTAACTTCCACGCTGAATTTTGCAGAGAATTCTTCTACCACGATGTATGACCGCCAAACTTTGACAACACTATTATATGCAGGCGGGCAGGATATTTTGATGGGCACCGGAGATGTCTATATGGCTTATGTGGAACAAAATGTGTTGATGGATCTTAGAGACGCGCTGTCTCCAGAAACAATACAAAAATATGAGGACAGCCTGATCTACAGCACCGTCGAGGAAACCGGGGAGACATACCCCTGCGCCATCGAGTTGAACGGCAATTCCTGGCTTAAGAAGTATGATTACTATGACAACTGCTATTTTGGGATTCCCTACGGAGCCGGCAATCTAGAGCTCGCCAAACAGTTTGCCGAGTACCTGCTGGCAAAATAGAAAGCGCAAAAGATGACAGCGCAGAAATGAGGTTAATGTATGAAATGTCCGGTTTGCGGCAATGAAGGAAAAAAAGTATTCGATGCTCTGCTTTTAAACAAATATACGGCAGACTATTTCGCCTGTGACGTCTGTGCCTGTGTCTTCACGGAAACACCTTACTGGGTTGAGGAATCTTATGAAGATTCCATCACCGCCATCGACACCGGGATTATGAACCGCAATATTTCATTTGCGATGGACACCAACTATATTCTGCACCATTACTTTGACACTTCCGGGAAGTTTATCGACTACGCGGGCGGCTACGGCATCTTTACCCGCCTGATGCGCGATCTGGGTTACGATTTCTACTGGTCGGACAAGTATTCCCCTAACCTGCTTGCGCGCGGTTACGAGGCTTCCACGCTCAAAGAAAAAGTTGAGCTTGTCACTTCGTTTGAAGCGTTTGAGCATTTTGCCAATCCAATGGAAGAGATCAGGAGTCTATGCGCTTACGGAAGTAATATCCTGTTTTCGACGCTGATCTATGACACAGGGCGCAGCATCCAGCCAAAAGACTGGTGGTACTATGTATTTGAGACGGGTCAGCATATCACATTCTACAGTGAAATTACCCTCCATTATATCGCTTCTCAGCTCGGGCTTCACTATGTCAAGATCAGCCCCGAGCTGCATCTGTTTACCCAAAAAGACATTGGCAGCCGCAAACTGCAGAAGTTAAACCGGCCATGGGGCAGGCTGCAAAAATTGCTGCTGTTTTACCGCAACCGCCGGCATGGAAAGTCCGAAGAGGACATGTATACCCAAAAGGCCAAACGCTTTTCATGAACTTTCCTCTGGGGGCACATACGGTATTTGGTGCATTTATGGGAGGATGTTTTGTTGTTTTAAACTTCACCTTAAGAAATCACCTGCTGCGCGTTTAAAAGATTTAAAAGTATCCTGACCGTAAACATTCCATTTTCCACAGAGAAATCCGCCTCCCCATGATAAAATGACAGGACTTTCATCACACCGGAACTTCCTGCCCATTCACCTATGCCATGTTCCGGCATGCCATCTTTCATTTTAATATTTGACGCACAGGTATTCCTGCACAAAATGACAATTTTTTTCCCTTTTTGGATAACGGACAGATAAATCTGCGGCTTGGATGAATTTGACTCGATACAACCGCGTATGGCATTTTCAAAGGTGCAGACAAGCACGGCAGCCAGGTCAATCTCCCGCATCGCAAAATTCGTAGCCGTTCTCACATACATGTCCACCTGAATACGTTCTTTTTCCGCCAAACTTTTATAGGCGGACAAAAGGCGATCCATTGTCTCATTTTCACAGAAGCGTTTTCCTCTTTTCTCTTCGCTCCCCTCCTCTTTCGATTGATTCATCAGTTCCAATTGATGCCGTATCAGCTGTCCATTCATCTCAATCAGCTCATGCTCCGTGCGGTAGCGTCTTTCCTTGCCGCGGTGCAGATACAGATGAAAGACCATATACTGAATCAACCCTGTCATAAATAAAAGGATTGCCACCCGGCCGATATGCAGCATAGAAAAATCATGACTGCCCGGCCAGAACGCCACCATAGAAGCGGTAAGTACGGACAGCAACAGTGTAACGGCACTGAACCAATCCATCTCCTCCCGCAGATAGTCCACGCCATCCAGAAATTTTTTCCTTATTTTCGTGACAAGCAAAAACACGATGACTGCCATCAGGACAACCCGTATCATAATATCTGCGCATATACTTCCCCCAAACCACAGCCTAGACAAATCAATGCCCAAGAAAACGGTAACGGAAAGCAAATAAAACGCCAATGTCAGCTTATACAGCGACAGGTACAGTCTGTCTCTGCCTATCCAGATACAAAATATTCCCACCACGGGAATGGACAACAGACCCGCAAACCGGATAAAACTATCATCATCCACAATATACCAAAAGCTAAATCCCGTCGTGGCAAGCAGCCAGAACAGAATACAACTTGTCACCATTTTCCTCCAGGACGCCGCCGGATGCTCCAGCAGCATAAACACCGTCATCATCAGTCCTGCCCCCAGGCCGTTGCGCAGAAAAGAAATCCAAACCGAACCTCCAAGCATTTTCTACTCGCTCCTTCCTATTGTGATTGATATGTAAAACGCCTTATTGCAAACACTTACCAAACACCACCCTGCAGGTAAAGATACCGTCATCATCGGAAAAATCAGCATTTCCTGCATATTTGCCGGCAATCCGCAAAATGCTTTCCACCCCCACGCTGTCGCGGTTCTTATTCTTTGGTATCCCATTCTCAAAAAGAACATTCGATGTACAAGTGTTTTTACAGACGCATGTATACTTTGTCTCTCTTTGTCTGACAGAAATGTCAATCCACCGTTTTCCCTCTGCCTGCATACAGCCGTTTATGGCATTTTCCAGGATATTGGCGAGAATGCACACAAAATCAACGTCCGATATACCAGAGATATCACATAGCCGGATATCTGTTTTTATCTCTATCTCTTTTTGCTCCGCTTTGGCAAGATAGACAGACAATACATGATTCACAGCATGGTTCGCACAAAATATTTTGGCATATTTTTCTGTCTCTTCTTTGTCATAATTCTGTAGGTAATCTAAGATCCCCTGATAATCCCTGTTCTTGGCAAACTCTGCCACCACGATATTATGATGTCTGAAATCATGCCTGGTCTGCCTTGCATTCCGTTCTATTTCGTCATAGGAATCAATCTGCGCGAGGAGAAGTTTCTCATGAAGCTGCATTTGTTTCAGCTGCCATTCATAGTTCAGCCGGCTCATAAACCGGAACAATGCCACATAAACGCTCAACACAAAAACATAGATAGATATCAATATCAAGATATAAAAAGCACTGTGGTTATGCCGCTTTTCATAGCTGAATACGAAAAGAGACACCATATAAAATGTCAGCAGAGACAGTATGGTAATACTGCTGTCTCCATGTCTGATCTCATGGTACATCAGAAGAAAACGTTTTTTGAAAAGGGTATGATATAAAATCAGAAAAAATAGATTTAATCCGATGCGCAGCAGCCAGATCTGCACGTTCCCCGCCCCGGCAAAAGTTCCCGTGATAAGAGAAGTTATGTTATAAATAAATGTCCAGACGCAATAATAGGCTGACATCAGAAAAACTGCTTTAAAGGGGCATATAGAGACACCAAAAATGTAGACTGCACCGTAAATGAGTGAGGCAAGACAATAACCTGCATAATAAAGTTTTCCGCCCAATATACCGCTATACCCTAACCAGATGAATAATATTTGAAAAGAAACGCCTGTTGCAGCCAAAATACATACGGTCTTCTTTTTGTTGTATTTCGGTTCCAGAGTAATATTTACCAACCACACCACATGAAAAATATTATTAATCACATTCGTAATCAATGCATTGCTTATCACATCCGTCCTCCGTCATCGTCCTCTCCGCAGTAAAAATCAAAATATTACTCCCGCAGACACATCCTTGTCTTTTGTATACTTACTTAGTCTTTTTTCGCCTTTCATTGTAGCAAAAAAAGACGAACTGTTTTCTGTTTTGGTACAATTTACGCTTTTTTTGGTATACTTTGACGTCTTGCAATGAAAAAAGAGCCCGGCACACATTTGGAATACTTTTTAGTCAACACCGTTTTCGCTTTCATTTTGAATGTTTCAGAATGGCATTGCTTCTTCAACGATAAGGCATAAAAAAGAATCACTCCGTGATTCTTTGCAAGTTGCTCCGCAACTTGAGAATTGATGCGTCTGACGACGCAATTTCCTATAAAGTAAAAAAACTCCCTGAAAACCTACTGTTTTCAAGGAGCTTCGTTACGTGCGTGAGAGGATTTGAACCCCCGACACCTTGGTCCGTAGCCAAGTGCTCTATCCAGCTGAGCTACACACACTTCTTTTACAGGGACATAAATCCCTAATGACTCCAACGGGAATCGAACCCGTGTTACCGCCGTGAAAGGGCGATGTCTTAACCGCTTGACCATGGAGCCGCTTGCTGACAATAATAGTATGATACCATATCCATCTGTCATTTGCAAGCATCATTTTACCCATTCCTTGTTCATCCCTTCACTACACCGACAGTCTTTAATTTCCTGAGCGGCGTAACGATATCCTGCTGCTGCGCCATGACCTGATCGATATCCTTGTAGGCAAACCGGCACTCCTCTGCCACATCGTTCTTCTTTCTTTTTCCCAGCACGATCCCCTGCTCCTTTAAATCCACCATGACTTGCTCGGTGCTAAACGCCTGCATCGCACCTGCCCTCGAATAGTTTCTGCCCGCGCCGTGCGAGGAAGTACAGAACGATTCCCTGTTTCCTTTTCCCTCGACCACATAGCTGTATGAACCCATCGCCCCCGGTATCACGGCCCGCTCACCCTGCCGCACTCTAGTCGCCCCCTTGCGGTGCACCCAGACATTGGCGCCATAGTGATTTTCTAACGCCGCATAATTGTGATGACAATTAATCTCTTCGCCGAAGCTGACCGTATGGCCTGTATGTTTCCCAATCACTTCTTTGACGATGGCGCAGGTTTTATCCAGCATATGGGCACGATTCTCAAAAGCATAGTCCAGAGCGAGATTCATCCAATTGATATACTGTGTCCCTGCCTCCGACTGCACCGGCAGAAATGCCAAATGGTATTCATCTTTTACCTCGCTGTACCACATCTGATTGAACTCCCTCGCTATTTTGTGAAAGTAATCACAGATCGCCTTTCCCAGATGGCGGCTTCCAGAGTGAATCATAATACAAAGGTATCCGTCCATATCTTCCTGAAGTTCGATAAAGTGATTGCCGCCTCCAAGGCTTCCCACCTGGAAATAGCCGTCCTCGATCAATGGAAGCAGTTCCGCATTTTTATCGTATTTTTCCATCTCCTGCTTTGCACGGTCGAGCACACTGGACTCCTGCGGCGCTTTATATCTCTCCGTATTTAAAGGTATTGAGCGCATAATATTGCCAATGATCGCCTGTACGATCGTGCCGTTTCCAGTCGAAATCCCCCGAATGTCGTCCACACGGATGTCGGTGGAAATAAAATCCATGCCGCACCCGATATCGACTCCGACCGCATTTGGAATAATCACATCTTTGGCTGCAATCACGCCGCCGATCGGCATACCTTTCCCCGTATGTGTGTCTGGCATCAGACATACCCATTTATGGATAAACGGAAGATTCGACAGGTGATACGCCTGTTCGAGACAACTCTCCTCAATCTGGCTGATATCGTCCAGCCATATCTTTACCGGAAATCTTGTGTTTTCATTATACAATACAAACATACCCATCTCATCCTTTCATTCTTTATACTTCTATGTGTCCCATCGGAACTGTTATCATTATATACAGTATTTTCCAGTGAATCATTTCAAAAAAGTTGCGAACTCTCAAATTGCCCACATTCTGTCCCTGATATGTTATACTGGTATAAAAGTATGATTACGATGTACAGAAAGGAAATACGACATGTCCAATTTCCAGGAGCTTATCGGGAGTTTTCCCAAGACAAGAGAATATGTCCGCGATTTTTTTGTCTATGGCTTTAAGTCGCGCGATGAATTTAAGGATAAAAGCCCGCGCACCTACGACAATGAGCGACGGCGGCTGGAGTGCTGGCTTGCGCCCTATGTGCGCAAAGATTATGCCGCAAACGGCTCCAATATCTCCCTGGCCATAGATAGCAATCTGCTCGATGTCAACCCGCTGTTTCAGGTTTGGAAAACCAAAAGCTTTACCGACTACGATATCACGCTTCACTTTCTGATATTAGACCTGTTGCAAAACGGCGAGGCGCTGACCGCCGATGAAATTACGTGCCGTCTGCTCTCTGCTTACGATACCCTGTTTGATACTCAGACTGTCCGCCGCAAATGTAACGCATATGTCAAGGCGGGATTGTTGGAAAAACAAAAAAGCGGCAAAGCTGTCGGCTATTTTCTTGACAATACACTGGCTCATTGGTTGAAGTTACACAAAGATGTATATGATGCACTCGCCTTTTATCAAATTGCTGAATGTTTCGGCATCGTCGGCAATGTGCTGACTGACCAGTTGGATTTTTGCAACGGCTCGTTTCGCGTGAAGCACAGCTTTTGTGTGCACACACTTGAAGATGAAATATTACTCGATCTTTTGGAAGCAATGAACCGGAAGTCATCCGTACAACTCACCATAAAAGGCACACGCGGCGGAAACACTGTGACGACCGCTTGTATCCCACTGCAAATCTTTGTCAGCACCAGAAGCGGCCGCCGCTTCCTGTGCGGCTATATGAGCGGCAGCAGACGTTTTTCCTGTTTCCGCCTGGATTCCATTAAAACCGTAACTCTGCTAGAAAAATCAGATCGCTTTGATGAATACAGGGAGCAACTCGACCGAAACCGCAGCCATATCTGGGGCGTATCTTTTCAGGGCAGTGAGGGACAGCATCTGGAGCGTTTGACGATGACCGTACAGGTGAACGAACCTTACGATCATTATATTGTGGAACGCCTAATGCGCGAGGGGCGCGGCGGTATTGTCACCAGAATAAAACCGGATGTCTATCAATATGAAACCACGGTATTCGACTGCAATGAAATGCTTCCCTGGGTCCGCACTTTTATTGGGCGAATCCTATCACTGGAATGCACCGCAAAATCGGTAGAACGCCGTTTTTATCAGGACTTAAGCATCATGTACCACATGTACGAGATCGGAGGATAACGTATTCATGGAAATATTTTCTGAGATATATAATTGCTATTACCAGGTGCTGCGCCACTTGCTCTGCACAAAAGCGCCTGCCACCCTGGAGGAAATGCGCAGCCAAGTATGCCAGGAGGGGTTTTTGGAGAGTATGCTTTCCATCATTCCCAAACTCGAGAGCGGTTCCTGGAACCTGCTTAGAAAAGATGGGAATCTCTATCTCTCCAAACTCACTTCTGATTTTACCGTGCCGATTTCCGCACTGGAAAGGTCTTATCTAAAAGCGCTGCTTAACGACGCGCGCATCGGTCTGTTTCTCACCCCGAGCCAGACTGCTTCCCTTGGCTCTATGCTGGCAGAAACCCCGCCGCTCTGGAAGCCGGAACAATTCTATTATTATGACCGCTTTGCGGACGGCGACCCCTATCAAGATGAAAACTACCGCCGGATTTTCCGCACGCTGCTCGGGGCACAAAAAAACAGGCAGTATGTGAATATTGACTACACCTCTCCACAGGGAAAACGGGTTCATCATTACTATGTCCCCGCGCGTCTGGAATATTCGGTAAAAAATGATAAGTTCCGTCTGCTGGCCTTAGAGGGCAGGCATCCGCAAAAGATGAAACTGGCCATTTTAAATATTTCCCGCATGCAAAACGTCACAGCGACAGACCAAACGCTTGACGCCGCTGTCGACTTAAACCAAATCATCCGGGATTCATACGAGAAAGAACCGCTGCGGCTCCATATTACCAACAAACGCAATGCGCTGGAACGCGCGATGCTGCATTTTGCCAATTATGAAAAAAACACAAAAAAAGTAGATGAAAACAATTATGAGTGTCTCATCTACTACAATAAAACTATGGAAACGGAACTTTTGATCGAAGTCCTGTCCTTTGGCCCTATGCTCAAAGTTGTCGGCAACGACAGTTTCCTTGCGGACCTAAAGACGAGACTCCTAAAACAGCAAACCTTACAAATGGTATCCTCCTCAACGCCTCATATAACAGAAACGTCATGACAAACGCAACGACGAGCGCAGTCACATAATTCCATATTGCCGGAAGATCAAAGTATGTATTGAGGATATAGCATGTGACAATCAAAACCGGATAATGTAAGATGTATATTCCAAAACTTGACTTTGTCATGCGGCGGGTAAAGGCTGTCTCACAATTGAGATATTTTCGGCCATAGCCGATGATCGTTAGTACCACCATCCACAGCGTAAAATTCGTAATCAGGCTTTGCAGACAGGCAGCAGAGGTGTAATTACCGCCCCGATAGCGTAAAACATAGAACGCCATACTGATCGCAGATACACATAGCATCGGCACACGGATGTTTTCTGCCATCTCCTGCACGCGTTCGTGCGAAAAAATATAATAACCGATCAGAAACGATACCAGATAAATTCCAAAGCGGTACATCGTCAAAACAGGCATATTCAAGACTTGAGCTGCCAGAAATATCAAAACAAATAAAAGCGGCAGCATTGGCAGCTTAACATTTGCGCCTATTTTCCATATCTTATCGGATTTGTCTGCTTTTGTGAGCAGAACCAGAATACACGAAAAGATAAATAGCATCTGAATAAACCAAAGAGGTCCCGTGCCGCTTATCACAGCGATCGGATAGATCAAAAATTTCGGTATGTATGCAAGCCCGCCGCCCATTTTAATATTCAAATATCCTGTGATCCAATGAATGACAAATAAGCCCAGCGTTGATGGTACGATAAGCTTCACAGCCCTTTCCTTGATAAATTGTTTCGCCGTCCGCTTTTGCAGGGCATATCTCGCGCTGATCCCCGCAATCAAAAACAAAAGTACCATAAACCATGGATATAAAATGGCGGCTATGATATCGAATACGGCTATATTTTTGGCCTGCGGTATGCCACCCAAAATACCGACGCCATTGAACATATAAAATACATGATAAATCAACACCAAAAGGACGGTGACCCACCTGATATTGTCAAGATAATTTTTTCTCACGTTATTCCTCTCCCTCATCATCTGACGTGGTCTCAAAAATCGCAGCGGCAAATTGGGAAAATGCACTTTTGGGCGGAATCGCCAAGCCCCTTTTTTCATCCCCTAAAATGATGAGCGTATCTCCGGGATGGATTTCAAACACATCCCTTGCCTGTTTGGGTATCACGATCTGTCCTTTTTCTCCGACCGTAACCGTCCATGCGTATTTTCCTTTTGGTCCTTTCATAGATATATCCCTCTCGTTCCATAAGTATGATTTGTATAACTTATTATACAAAACGAAGTTTAAAGAGTCAATAGATGTTGCTTTTTTTCGACATATTATGGAGCTTTTCTGTTTTGTATCGCTCTTTTATTTTTTCTCGGTCCAGTAGGGCACAATTGTATATTCAAGAGTATCCTTTTTTCATAAATGATCTCAGTATATTTCGCTTTGTACTTGTGCCTCCTCCTTGTTCCTCATTGCGGTAAAATAAAAACCTGTAAACAATCATGTCTACAGGTTTTTTCTTAAACTATTCTATTAGCTCCCCGAGTAGGACTCGAACCTACGACAGCGCGGTTAACAGCCGCGTGCTCTACCGACTGAGCTATCGAGGATTATGATTCAGTACGTTTCTTTCTTGCTTTTCGTACCTTCAAAACTTCATACAGAGTTCCAAGTTTCCTGCAATATTTTTACGAAACTGCATAGCAGCTTCTAAAGCAAGCCCTGCTTGCGATTTGGTCAAGCCCTCGATCGATTAGTGACAGTCAGCTCCATATGTTGCCACACTTCCACCTCTGCCCTATCTACCTTGTACTCTTCAAGGGATCTTACCCACTTTTGTGGGGGATATCTCATCTTGAGGGGGGCTTCACGCTTAG
>CAJTYI010000099.1 GCA_910584215.1 uncultured Roseburia sp.
CCTTGCTACAAGCGGTTTTGCGGGAACGTATCCGGCGCGGCAAGGGATTTATACCTTATCCCCCGAAACCGCGCTTCTACTGCGTAACAAATCCACAGCAAAAGGAGTGATTTACTATTTTCCACTCACATTCTTTCTGATGTAGAGCGTATTTGCGACCATGCCGCTTTTTTGAACGAGGGAAAAATTGCTGTCACTGGAACACTTGCAGAGATTAAGGCTTTGCATGGACACGACAGATTGCTTTTAGAATTTACGGCAGATAAAGATTTACAGCTTTTCAAGAAACAAAAATCCATAGAGCCATTGTTACTTCATTCTGAAGAAAATAACAGGGAACTTATTTTACATAGCCGCGATATGGTAAGTGTGCAAAAATCCCTGTTTCGTGTACTTGCGGAAACAGGGATTTGCCCCGTAAGAATAGAGCTTATGGAGCCTTCTCTTGAAAGTCTGTTTTTGGAGGTAGTGAAATGAGTGGATATATTGCATTTGTGAAAAAAGAATTTACGGAAAATATGAAGAATTATCGTTTTCTTATCCTGTTCGCAGTCTTTTTGATTTTTGGTATTATGAGTGCGTTTCTTGCAAAATTTACACCGGGGATTTTATCCGCTTTAGCCGCAGATATGGAAATGACTTCTGAACCAGTTGCTTTGGACGCATGGAAACAATTTTACAAGAATATTTCCGGCGTTGGTTTCAGCGCATTTATCATTTTGTTTGGAAGCTGTATGTCAAATGAATATTCCAAAGGAACCTTAATTTTAATGGTTACAAAGGGGCTATCCCGTAAAGCTGTTATTCTTGCAAAATATACGGTAGCTGCCGTACTAATGACAATCAGTTATTGGATTGGATATGCTTCGACATACGGCTATACAGTCTTTTTGTGGAATGATACCAACCTTTCAAACGTCGCTTTAGCCGCAGTTTCGCTTTGGATAGTTGGCTTTCTATATCTGAGTATTCTGATGATAGGGTGTGTGATATTCAAGCAGACTTTCACAAGCATACTCTTTACGGGCGGCATTGTTGCCCTTATATCTTTGCTTGGAATGATTGAGCCGATTGCTAAATTCAATCCATTTATATTAACCTCAAAAAACGTGGATTTGATTTCCGGCGAAGTCATTCCGACAGAATTTATGATACCCGCTTTCATTTCCGTCATTTTATCCCTTTTGGGATTACTGATTGCATTTCGACTTTTCAATAAAAAGCAGCTTTGAACAGTGGAGATAAAATGATTAGGACTTGCGATTGCTTGGATAAACAATTTCATGCCCTTGCTAATGATACAAGGTTAAAAATCATAGAACTTTTAAGAGATTATCCGCTTAATGCAGGAGAGATTGCAAACTATTTTACTATTTCTCATGCTTCTATATCGTATCATCTGCAAAGGTTAGAACAGAGTAATCTTGTTACGGTTGAAAGGTTAGGGCGATATAAAAAATACAGGTTGAACAAGGGAGCCTTTGAGGGAATTTCCCTTTGGTTAAGCAATTTAATTTCGACATAAATCTGCCGCACGACGGCAAAAGAAAAAAAGCCGTCGTTCAGCAGATGTCTATTTGTGCGCCTATTTTGGCGTGGCGGCTTTTTGAAAAATCAAAGCCGCCGTTTCTTTTTTATCTTCTCAAGAAATGACGCGGTATCACTGGTAAAAGCGGCGGCTAAAAGGAGGTAGCCGCCATGAAGCACATACCCTATCGACAAAATCCGACGGTCATTGACACGTCAAAAAAAGCCCGACCACCGCCGGTGAAAACTACGTCTATCAATATGAACTGTCTAATCATCTGAATACTGCTTTCAATACCCATGCGCCTGTCCGGGCTTTTCGGACAGGCGTATTTTGCTGCTCAAAAAAATTTTTGAAAAAAGTTCCCCTTCCGTATTTTCCCAGATGTAATGCAGGCTTGTGGAAAGTGGTACAACAGCCGTACAACAGGCGGCAACATCACACCGGATTTGAGAAGAAATCCCCCATTTCCGCATATTCTTCCCCCGCATACATCGTGTTTCTTCGTGTGGAGTTTCAAAATGAAAGTCCGCAAATTTCGCCTTATAAGACAGGCAGAAAAGAAACACCCGCACAACCACTCAACTTCGGGAAATGGGAGATATTTCATCTCATAAGTATATTCATTATATCCATTCCAGGGCTTTTAGTCATGCCGCAATGCGCAGTAGGCTGCTGGCTTTTATCCGGTTCAGTTTCTTTTCTTCAGAACAGCAGTAAAATGGGAAATTAGCGCATAAAATTGCAATTACCTGATAAAAACCTGCTGAAAGTGGTTCTCTCTTATACGATAATATTTTTCGGAAAATACTGTCTTTCGATTTCCAAAATAAATTTTGTAAAGATTTATCCGATAAGAAAAATAAACAAATTTCCTAAACATTCGCACACCCACATATCCTAAGGCCCAGTCAGCCCAGCGTGCGGGGCCGTGTGCGGTCCGTGAAAGGCACACGAAAATAAACGATAGGATTTATAAACAGAAATGTTAAACAAGCGTGTGCGGTCCGTCAGGGGCCAAAATCGCGGCTCAAACTTATTCAAAAAATTTTACATCGCAAAAGCAAAAAAACACTCGACAAACCGCCGAAAATCGAATATAATACGCTTGAAAAAATCATCTTGAATAGGCGCACAGGGCAAAATACCCTGAAACCTAGAAACCGAATTACTGAGAAACCAAGCCATCTGAACCCTAGATAGAGCCTCTTTCCTGCGCCGGAAAGGGACTATCATGGCTCAAATCATTAAGACAAAGACTGGCTATAAAATGCGGGTCTTCCTGGGCCGCAAGGAAGTGGGCCGGGACGAACATGGCAAGCCCATTTTGAAAGAAATCATCAAACAAATTTCCGCCCCCACCATGACCGAACTGCGGCGCATGGAAGCCCAGCTTATCGCCGGCAACAAAGACCCCAAGGGTACCCGGAGTTTCCGCACGGCTTTCCGAGAGTACGTCCGTGACAAGGAAAGCGTTCTCAGTCCGGCCACGGTGGCTAACTACCAGCGGGTACAGACCTCCTTGGAGGGGCGCTGCCCCTGGTTTATGGACATGGACATCAATGAAATCAATAAGCCCGCCCAGCAGCGCATGGTATCTGAACTCTCGACCCACTATGCGCTGAACACAGTCAAGACCTTCAATTCCACGGTCGCGTCAGTCCTCAAATATAACGATGTACCCTCCCACCTGGTAAAGTTCAACGAGGGCGCGGACACCACCTCAGAGAGCGACCGCTATATCCCCAGTGAGGACGTTATCAGGGGGCTTATCGAGGACTGCCGTGGCACAGACCTGGAGCCAGCCATTTTGCTGGCGGCTTTCGGCCCTATGCGCCGGGGGGAGATAGGCGGCCTGACCTGGGAGGACTTCGACTTTGCGCGCAACGTGGTGGACGTACACGCTGCCAAAGTGCGTAACCCCCAGCGGGAGTTCGTCACCAAGGCACCAAAGACCCGGGCCTCCAAGCGGGAACTGGAGTACCCTGGCTGGGTAATGGAGCGCATACGCGTCCACAAGGAGATACTGCCCATGACCATCGACGCGCTGACCAGCCGGTTCTCTGACTTCCTGGCAAAGCACGGCTACCCCCATTTCCGTTTCCATGACCTGCGTCATTTCGCCGCCAGCTACTACCTCAAGGAGGGCATACCCGAGGTATCTGTGCAGCGCCGGGGCGGCTGGGCCACCGACAATATGATGCGCACCGTGTACCGCCATGAGATAGCCCGCCAGCAGGCGGATTTGCAATTCCTGGCCAGCATTGACAAGTTCAAAGCATAATAAAAACCGGGTAGGGCTTACGCCTTACCCGGTTTTTTGATTTATTGGTCTGCTCGATTCCGATAGAGGAAGGTTACAATCTGCCCACGGGTACAAGTGCTACCCGGCGAGAACTTGTTTTTGCCCGTGCCGCTGGTAATACCGTTAGCCACAGCCCAGGCCACGGCCTTTTCATAGAACGCGCCCGCAGGTACGTCGCTGAAGGCGCTGCCGGTGCTCTCCGGCTTATCTGCCGCGCGCCACATAAAGGTCACGGCCTCGCTGCGCTTGCAGGGATTCTTGGGGCTGAATTTCCCTTGCCCTGTGCCGCTGGTTATGTTGTTCTCCACGGCCCAGAGGATGGCCTTGTAGGCGTAATCGCTGGGCTTTACATCGCTAAAGGGGTTCGCCGTTGTAGCAGGCTCTGGCTCCCCAGCGTTGCGCCACAGGAAGGTGACGATCTGCTCCCGGGTGCAGGCTGCGTTGGGCGAAAACTTTCCGTTACCCGTGCCGCTGGTGATACCCTTCTCCACTGCCCAGGCCACCGGCTCGGTGTAATACTCCCCGGCGGGGACGTCGGTGAAACTGGGGGTATCCGGGGTGGGCGTGGGAGTGGGTGTTGGAGTAGCTGTTGGAGTAGTTGTTGGAGTAACCGTTGGAGGGGTATCCTCAGGTCGGGTCTGCATGGAACGAGAGGTCAGCTGGCCCGTGCGATTCAATGTGTAAAACGTCAAGGTGTCGTATTTCTCGCCTGTGCGGACGCACCAGGTAGCTTTCCCATCATGCAGAATGGGCTGACAGTCAGAGAGATTTCCTTCTGCCTGCTGTACCTCACCCACACTGCCATTCGCGCTGTACCAGGCATAGTAAATCATGCCCGAGTTGCCGCGCCTGGTCCACATGACGTATCCGCCGTCCAGACCAAAGGGGGCCAGAATGGGCGTGTGGCAATCTTTGGTGGTGGTTAGCTGAGCCTGTTTCACACTATAAGTGCTTTTATCTACAAAGGCCAGGTATACGTTGCGGCTGTCCCCATACAGCTTATCGCGATCCATGTTGAAAGCTGCCACATAGCCGCCGGAGGTTTCGGCAAAGCCCCCTACGCTGGCCCCAGTTGAATTTTCGCCAATCTCGCCGGGCAGCGTTTCCACCGTTACAGCTTTTTCAGATTTACCCAGCACACCCTGGTTAGGCTTGCTGCCGGTATACTCATGCATTACAATGGACCGTGGATAGGCATCCCCGTGGTCCAGGGTAACAATACGCCCCTCCTGGTTTATCAACACAAATTGATTGAAAGAGTGACTCACATACCCTGGCCCCTCCACTAAATATCGTGAAGTCCCCAGTTTCATAGAGTATTGATTCACAGTAAAGGTAAAGTTTGCCTGGTGATTCTTGCCGTCTGGAGATACATACATCTGGTGAGCGGTATGCACAATTAGGTAGTCGCCGCTTTCCGTGCAGCGCAAACTAGTGGACTTGAAAGGAATTTGCGTGTTCTTTCCATACAGACTGCAGTGGTCAATCCGGTTCCACTGCTTGTCATAGCGGACTACCCGCACGACTTCGTTCCTGTCAGACTCCGCGAGGTTCTCTTGGCCAAAGATGATGAAATTGAACCGGGAGCCAGAGAAGAATCCACCCCACACAGGCAGTTCCATGGGCAGCGTCAGCTGCCCCCGCAGGACGTTGTTGGAATCAAATTCTTCCACATACACCATTCCTTTGTCTCTCTCTTCGGCTTTAGGTTCTTTCCCCCATTCCACTTTGGTAAGTCCACCCTCGGCGTTTTCATATAGGGCGCGCCTCAAACATCTTCCCCGTATTCTGTAATTATGAGATAGTTCTCCCTGAGGACGCTCGCAGTCAATAAGATTGACCGGCCCCGCGCCCTCTGCCACAGGTTTCAACGCGGACAAGCCGCTGGTCCAGTGGGCGTACAAGGTAAAGTCCCCGCTTCGGCTTATCTCCGTATTGCTAAGGAATATCTCGCCCCCATCAGGCGCTGTGAACCACCCCAGGAAAGTACGGCCAGCCGGGTGCATGGGAACAGGCAGTTCTCCACAAGAGGTACCTTTCTTCACGGTAATATGGTTCTCGCCTGACAGGACGCCTTCGCCGGGGTCAAGGGTCATTATAAATTGATAGCCCCCGGGTTCTCCCATATATGCAATATCTATGCTACTTAACGGTACACCGATTTTTGCAAAAATGTTACGCAGAGGGGCAAACTCTTCTATTGAGCCGGCAAACTCAATCGTTTTCATGTTTTTGAGACTGTAAAAGCCATTACTAATTTGGCTGGCCGGTATATTGGGCAGCCGAAGATATTCTAAAGCACTACATTTCGAAAAGCAACCCCTGGATATGGTTGTCAAACTATCTGGCAAATATAGATTTTTCAAGTTCCGGCAGCCTAAAAACGCATCATTTCCCAAAGCAGTTACACCTTCTGGCAGCGTCACACTTTGCAGATTGGCGCAGTCACGAAAGCATGCTTCGGGAATGGCCGTAAGGTTGTTGGAAAACTCTACACTGGTTAAGCTGCTGCAGACGTTAAATGCCCACTCTCCAAGGCTGGTCACGCTTTCTGGCAATGTCACACTTTGCAGGCTGGAACACCCTGAGAAACATGCCTCGGGAATGTCCGTAAGACTGTTAGAAAGCCTTATGCTCGCCAGGCTACCACAACCGGAAAACGCCTGTTCCCCTACACTGGTCACGCTGTCCGGCAGAATGATGCCGGACAAACTTTTACAGTCGCCAAAGGCCCGGAACCCTATAGTGGTCAGGCTGTCAGGTAGCGTGACGTCAACTAAACTTTCACACCCCTCAAATGCACGAGCGCCAATGTCGGTCACCCCTTCCGGCAGGGCTATACCAGCCAGGTTGGGACATTGGCAAAAGGCTTTATTCTCTATGGTGGTAACGCCAGCAGAAAGGTTTACCGTGCGGAGGCCGGGCAGTTTGGAAAATCCCCCCACGCTGACTGCACCCTGTATTGTCACCGAGGACAAAGCCGTGCAGCCGGAAAAAACACCGTCAACATTACCTATGCCGCACAAGGTCACATCGGTCAAACCTGTACAGTTACGGAAAGCGTCTTTCTCTATCGTGACGACATTTTCAGGGATGGTCACACTGGTCAAGCCCGTACATCCTTCAAAAGCGCTACTATTTATAGTGTCCACATGGTCCAGGTTTGGCAAATCTGTTAAACTGATACAGCCAGAAAAAAAGCCGTCAGGGATCTCTGTGATTTTGTTGGATAGTATCACGCTTTCTAAGCTGGTGCAGTTAGAAAAAGCACCCCAATTCAAGCTGGTCACACTATTGGGAATCACGACACTTTTTAACTTAGCGCAGCCGGAGAAAGCCCGTGCTCCAAGGCTGGTCAGAGTATTGGGTAAATCTACGCTTTCCAAATTGGTAAACGCAGTAAGAGCGCTGCTGAAACTGGTAAATCCCTCGCCGATAACCAAATGCTTGACCTTGTTGTTAGTTTCCGCGCCAAGCCCACCTATGGACAGGTATCCCATTCCATTGATTGTTAGGGTTCCGTCACCATCCAATTCCCAAGTGGCATTTTCACCATAAGAACCAGAGTCCTCTACTATAGCAAAAGCCGGGAGCGGCAGACAGCCCAACAGCAGGCAGACCGCCAGCAGAACAGACAGAACTTTTCTCATCTTAACCATCCCTTCGTATTTCATTCCGCGCAACAAAAAAGTGCGCAGCCCGAGAGCCACGCACCGAAAAACGCATAGCTCTGTTGCTGCGACGCAATTCTTCCCATACAGTTTCAGTATGCAAAAGCGAGCTTGCATTTTTGCCTAGTTGACAAAAAAGCAAACTGAAACAGGATGTGGGAATTATTCAATTGCGTCGCAAGGCCATTTTAGCACATCGCGCCTGGAATTGCAAGAGCTATGGAAATATTGATGGGAATTTTCTGCAAATTCGTCTTTGTCCCCAGCGGCCAGAGTTTCGGATGTTATGGGAGCCGATTTCCGCAAAGCACTTCCGGGAATCGTCCGGTTTTTGCAATTCGGCTCTCCCATCAGCCAAAAGGTGACAACCTCGCGGCGGGCGCTCTCCCTTTTCACCCGGGCAGCACCCAATCTCTCCACCGGGGAAAGGCACCGCCGCGCGGCGGTGTATGTACTCCCGTCTTTATAAGGGGTTGCCACCCGTTCTCTCCTGCGAGAAGTTGGACACAAAGCAAAACTCCCCCAAACCGGGGGAGTTGGAGGGCTGTCGAGATGGTTCATCATATCCGTTTTTTTCCGAAAGTCCTGACCTTGCAGGAGTATACCTATGGGAAGGGGGGTGCGGAGTGGTTGGAACCGTGGACAAGTTCGTGAAAAAGCCGCAAGCCCAATGTTTTAGGGAGTTACTGGCCTTGGGGACTGCGCAGATGTGGGAGCTATCAGAGTTGGCACATTTGTTGGTACATACTATCCTAATATTCCATTAAACGCCGAGTGTTCCTTATTATATAAGTGTTTTTCCTTTTCTTCCGGGGGAAGAACGATAGTATTTTTACAAAATTTTTTAGAGCTACCATATTAACAATGGAACCGAAATTCCTTGTAGTCCCCCTTTTGCGACAGGTTAGGGTGATGGAGTTCTCAGCGTTGGAAGTTCCCCGGGAGATAGAAAAACGGCCCTGGTGGGAGCCGTTTTTGCGTGGTTTAATCTCATGGCCAAACTTTTATGAATAGTTAAGAGCCTTTTGAATATCTACGAGGAGCTTTTTGACTTCTGTTCGTCAGTATCAAGTTAACCAGTATGGTCGGTACGGTTGTTCCGCAAAAAGTAACCCTTAGCCTGCGTGTCATCAATGTGTTCTATTGTTTCATCAACGTCCTCAAATAATTCGCTCGGAAAGAATACCAGTAAAGTTCGTTTTATACTGTCGTACGTTCTAAAATTATCCCTATAGGCACGAGCAAAGGCAGCTTTCCTAACATCATCCCGCATTTTATCCCTCATAGCAGCTTGCGTACAATTAGCGTATTTATTGAGAATATACTTAGCGTCACAGGATTTAAGCTGATAGACACCAGTATATCGAGAATATTTGGGGTTTCGTAATACCCGAAGCATGGGTAATAAATCCTTTGAGCACTGCACTGATGGCGTGCGCATATAGTACCCAGAGTCTCGATAGATGAAAAAAATTGAGGTTCTTCGGGGGCAAATCGGTCGCACAACAGGGCCATAACCAAAAAATGTTTTCCCAAAGAAATAGGGAGTTTCTCGAGCAATAAAGTAATCCATATTTCTCCTCCTAAGCAGCATTTTTAATTATAGAAATTATAACTTCGTCGGGAATATGTAAAAAGCGTTGAAGTGCTGTCATTTCGGTCAGGGTAAATTTCCCCGGATTATGTATCCGGGACAGGAAGGTGCTTTCCGCCATGCCCAAATAGGCAAGCAAATCTTTCCGCTTTTTCTTCGCGGCGTAAGAAAGAATAGTTTCCGCCGCTCTGTTTTGGGGTTCAATCAAAAAAACCACCGCCTTTCACTTTTCCAACAATCTTTTGTCACAACAGAACAGAGCCTTCAATTATAATAAACCTATGCGGTGATTTCTTTATTCAAGATAAAGATGGCGATGATGTGATATGTTGCTGACGTTTTCTTTTTTCTAAATCATTCTTTTTCTTTTCTGTTTAATGAGAAAACGCCAAAGGCAAAGTAGGTGCTGGGTCAAAATCCAGCACCCATGCGCAGACGTGTTACTGGCCAAACAACTTTCAGCTTTCTAAATGTTGGTTTTTCGTTTCTAAATCTTAGTTCAAAAAATTTTCTAAAATCTAAATCTCCCTTTTTGATTTCTAAATGATACACCAGAGAATTTGTGAGATGAAATCGCAAAGAAAAGGGGCGCCTTCCACAGAAGGTACCCCCAAAAGCATACATGATTCAAAACGGCCAGGCAGTACAACAACAGTACAACAGATTGTTTCGGGATTTCAAAGTTTCCTTTGGGTTTCCACACTTTTCTTCGATTTATCCGATAGTTTCTCGGCCTTATCGCCAATCAATTTTTTGAATATAAACGATTCTCAGGCTTTTCGCCAGAATAATTTTTCGGGTACTTTTTGAAAAAAATCCGAAAATCTTCGGCGTTTTTTTCAAAAGGCAGTATTGCCCCGCGAAAAGGGGGAAGCACCACCAACTTTCCAACGAGAAAGGGGGTGAGAATGTGGAACCTAATCGCAGGGAGTTTATAAAACAGTGCGCTTTCCAGAAGTTTTGTAATACGGTACTGCACAATGAAGCGTGTGACGCTCATAAAGAGCTGCACAGGCATAAGGCAAAGGAGATTACCTTTTCCGACTTGACTTTAGAAGAAGCGCGGCAGCTTCATACCTTTGATGAATATTTCAAAGGGGAAACCGCCTTTGAAAGAGCCGGGAAGAAAATCACGCCGAAGCTGCTTCTTGAAGCAATCCGTACTTTGCCGGAAGAAAAGCGCAAAGCCGTACTCCTGTACTATTTCGAGGGA
>CAJTYI010000100.1 GCA_910584215.1 uncultured Roseburia sp.
GCGCCTGCCGTTGCCGGTAGTCTCGGCCATACGCTGCTCCAATGTGCCGCTCGCCATACTCTTGCGAAAAGAATCGCGAAAACGCTGATTCATATACAAAATAACATCCCGCAGCGGGTCCTTGACATAGATGCCGCACGCCACATTCTCGAGTATTGCATCCAGTGAAGCGTAAGAACTTGTCAGGGAATCTTTGGCAATCCGTTTCGTCAGGATACTCTGCACAATGCGCTTTACGTCATTGATAAACTTAATGTCGTTGACTTCCCAGATGCGCTCCCTGTTCTTCTCACAAAAACAAAGATACCTCGCGGTACCGCCATCCACCTCGACCGGTAAAAATATCGCCGCTTTCCATTCCATGAGCGCAAAAAATTCACTAAACTCGTCCGGCATCATCGAATTGGATGAGATCATATAGGGTTTGCTGTTAAAAAACGGAAGCTCACTGGCCGGCTTCCCTTCGATCTTATCTTTTGCCGAGACATTCTCCGGCGAGACATACGCACAAAGCACGGTCACGTTCTGGCTGTCCGGGTCGCGCAGCATAAGCATTGCCTCAGAAATATCCATATAAATGCAGACTTCTTTTAAAATGGTGTCCGCCACTTTCTCAAATGCGCTCTCGGACTCTAACATGCGCACAACAGAGGTCATCGTCTCATTGCGCCTAAGCTCTGCCTCCATCTGTGTCTGGGCGCTGCGGCTCTTGCGAAATGCCTCCTGGGCGATCAGCTCTTCCATCTTGACCGCAAACATTTGCTTGGAGAGCGTCGCCAAAAATTCCAGAGACTTATAGAAACGTTCCGGCGTCGTGCGCAAAATGTAATCGGGCACGTCGTCATCCTCTCCCTCTAAAGCTTCCATGACGCCGATCACCACCCAGATCGCGGCTGTCTCTCCTCCGACGCTGATGACCACGCCGCACATCTTCATGCCGTCTCTGCAATTTTCCTCGATAAATTGATTGTCATTTTGGCCGATCAGTTTATGTAACAGAGCGACATGCATATCCATGTTGACCCACTGATGTAGGTACTCTAATTCTTCTCTCGAACCATACGCCTTGGTAATAACTCCGTTCTTCTTGCTAAGACACGACAGGTAGACATGATTTGCATCACAGAACCGATCCTGCAGATTCTGCATCAGGGAAGCATCCAATAGCCCCGATTCGTCTTTCAGTTGTCTCTCTGTATTTTTCCGAATAAAAAATGCCATGTAGCTTACCCCTTTTGCCTGCCGTCTTTACCTTATACTGCTCTGATAATAAACAGATGAAATTGTTCCTTTTCGCGTATCACAAACTCCTGCAATAGCCGATAATCGCGCCTGATCCGCAGCTGTTTTTTGATAAACGAAACCTCGTTGGCATACAAAATCACCGTACCCTCCGGTGCCAGGAGTTCTCTTGATTTTTCAAAAAAACGCCTGTAAAATTCATCCATCTCCTCTTTTGTCTTTCTGCCGCGCATCGGCATATTGGTAATGATCTCGTCAAACAGGTACGCATGGCGAAAATCAAAATAATCCCTGTGAATAAAATGAATCTGCTCTCCCGCCGCCGCGGCATTTTCCCGCGCAAAATTGACAGCGTCACCATAGATGTCAATGCCGTATTTTTCTCTGGCCGAAGCTTGGATATCGCGCTCGATCAACATCGTACCGACGCCGCAAAACGGGTCTAAAATCTGTGCATTCTCTTTCAGATACGGCCGCGCCAACGCCACAAGAACCGCCGCAAGCGACGGGTGAATCGAGGCCGACACCGCATGTCTGCGGTAAGAAAACCGGCCTGCCGTAAGCGAAGGAATCCGCACAAACGGCAGAAACCCGTTTTCTTTTGCTGCAAGCAGGCGAAACTCTATCTCATATGTTTTCGGGGAATTTATAAATCTCCTGCCGGAAATCTCCTCCATCTGCTGGCTGAAAGCTTTGACAAAGGCGCTCTTTTCATCCGGCCCCATGGCCGACCTGACATCCAACCGAAAATAAAATACCTCCCCGCCATCCAAACAGGCAGAGAGCATCTCATAAATCCCGGACTCCCACACCGCCTTTACGGCATCTTTCGGTGTGTTCTTCACCCGCTCTTTTACCGGAACGCAGAGCAAAAGCTCGCGGTACGTCCGCAGCTTTACAAACGGCAAAAGCTCGCGGCTTTTCACCAGCACGCCAAGCGGATGCAGCTTTGCGCTGCGCTTTACCGACGCAGAAATTTTTGCCGCCTCCTCCAGAATCACTTCGCCCTGCCTGTGGTTTGCGGTGAGCAAAAACTTCTGCTCTGCGGCAAAGCCGACAAATCTGTGGCGGCCAAGCCCCTCAATGCCAACGATCAACTCCTCAAGCTGCCGCAGCTCTGTCGCAATATGCTTTTTTTCGTCCTTGGCCGGCACATAGCTGGCCAGCTCTTTTCGCCGCGCCTTAAGCTTTTCGATATATGCGGAAGCATCCAGTTTTTGCAGGGCAGTCAGATAGGCGCTTTTCACAAACAGCGTTTCCTCACTCTGATAATGCGCATACAGTTCATCCACAGCAGACTGCAGCCCCAAATCTCCCAGCAAAAGCGCCGCATTCTTGCGCACCTTTGGCTCATTGTCCGCCAACAATCCTATTATGTTCGCACCGTCACCCACACACTCCGGCAATTGCTGCCGGCTGGCATCCTCTCTTAAGATACCGCGCAGACAGCTTAAATTCTGCCTTACATGATCTCCACGTACCAGCTCGCCCCAACACTTCTCAAACGTGATCTCTTCTTGTTTTTGTGTCATATTTTACCTATTTTCTGTGTCATATTTTACCTGTTTCCATCTATGTTTACAATAGCACAAAAGTCTTACGCATCATGCCCCGCCTGCGCCCGCTACATCCGCGGGCGCTGCTTGGATTCTTTGTCTTTGTCCTTAAAATAGTCACTCAGCATATAACCGACACACCACACCGCGCCGGCCAAAGACAGATAGATAAACACCTCGATCAGGGCTCCTACCAAAGTCATTACGCTAAGCTGCCGTGCACCGAATGCTAGCACAAGCCCCCACACGGTCTTGGATAAAATCATGTACGCTCCCACATAGCACCAGCCCAAAATTCCTGCAAAATAGCATAAGAGTGCCAATAATCTCCTCCAAGAAATTCTCATCTTCCCTTTTCCTCCTCATTTTCATATATATCCAGCAGCAGCCCGCTCTCCCGCCATTTGCGCAGATCAATGACGCGCTGGTTCGCAGAACCTTTAAACTTTAGCATCATAGATGCCAACTCCTCCACAAAGGGACCATCGACCAGAACATCGACACATTCCAACATGGCGTCGGTCACCTCTGTATGGCACTTCCCTTCGGCAGTCAAATCTTCATCCAGCAGATACCCCGTGTAAGCCCATATATCCTTGGCAGGAAAACGCTGCCGTACTCTTTGCAAAAACGGCAGCAGCGCGCGCTGATTCTCCGGCTCAAAAGGGTCTCCGCCAAGCAGCGTAAGGCCGCTGATGTAGTCCGGCTCTAAGGAAGAGAGCAGCTCCTCCTCGACCGCGGACGTAAACGGCTCTCCGTGCGCAAAGTCCCATGTCTCTGGCTGAAAGCATCCTTTACAGTGATTGCGGCAGCCGGACACAAACAACACGGTCCGCACTCCCGTTCCATTGGCGATATCGCAGTACTTGATTGCTGAATAATTCATAATCCCCTCAAATTTCTTTTTAAACTTTCATCCTACAATTGACCATATCCGCATATATTGTAACAGAAAACCGGTGGATTGCCTACTTTTTTCTTGTCAGAACGCACAAAATATGCTATTTTTTTTATATCAAAACTCTTTTAGGCCGCGCCCTTGCGGCAGCGCAGTGAGAAATTCGCGCAGGCGATTTTTAATCATCGCTCCAGTTTGGGACGCAGACGGCACAAATTTAAGATCAAAAAATAAGCTGTTTGGCCTATTTTTTGATCTAATCTACGTTATTCTATTCCCCCGATAAAGCCGGGAAATCAAACAGAGCGCGGAAGTGAGGTAAAAAAAACATGGATGTTATCACAAATGTAAACGACGTTATCAACGGAGTCGTGTGGGGACCTATCGGCCTGTGTCTTTTATTTATCGCAGGTTTATTGATGACCTGCCGCACCGGAATCTTCCAGATTCGACATTTTGCCTACTGGATGAAGCATACCATAGGCGCCATTTTTTCCAATCGGCATGTCACGGCACACACCGGTAAAAGCGACCGCAGCATCAGCCAGTTTCAGAGTCTTTGCACTGCTCTGGCGGCTACCGTGGGCACCGGCAACATCGTCGGCGTGGCAGGCGCCCTCATAAGCGGCGGCCCCGGCGCCATCTTTTGGATGTGGATTATGGCTTTCTTTGGCATGATGACTAATTTCTCCGAAAATGTGCTCGGCATCTTCTACCGCAAGAAAAATGAGCGCGGCGAGTGGTGCGGCGGCGCCATGTACTACCTAAAAGACGGCCTTGGCGCCAAAAAAGGCTTTCAGACCGTCGGTTCCATTCTGGCAGTGTTATTCAGCTGCTTTTGCATCCTGGCGTCGTTTGGCATCGGCAATATGAGCCAGGTAAACTCGATCGCCAACAACATGAACGCCGCTTTCGGACTTCCCAACCACATCACCGGCATCGGACTTGTGATCTTATCGGCGCTCGTGATCTTAGGCGGCCTAAAACGCGTGGCCTCCGTGACGGAAAAGCTGGTGCCGACCATGGTAGTGTTATATCTGCTGGGTTCCATCGTTATTATCTTCAGCAATATCACCGCCGTTCCGGCTGCATTCGCCGCGATCTTTAAAGGTGCGTTCGGCGCAAAGGCTGTCGGCGGCGGCATCATCGGTTACGGCATCAAGAGCGCCCTCACGTGGGGTTTTAAGCGCGGCGCTTTCTCGAATGAGGCGGGGCTTGGCTCCTCCGTGATGGTACACTCCAATTCCAACGTAAAGGAACCGGTGCAGCAGGGCATGTGGGGCATCTTCGAGGTATTTATGGACACAATCGTCGTCTGTACGCTGACTGCCCTGACCCTCTTAACCTCGGGCCTTGTCAACCTCGAAACCGGAACGATGATCAGCTCTTCCTCCGACGCATCGCTGGTGGGGGAAGCGTTTGGCACCGTGTTCGGCAGCGCAGGCCCCATGTTTATCGCGATCTCCATCCTGCTGTTTGCCTACTCCACAACGCTTGGCTGGAGCCACTACGGCAGCAAGGCATTTGAATATTTATTTGGCACCAATGCGGTCATCATTTATAAACTTGTATTTGTCGGCATGATTTTTGTCGGCTCCACGATGAAGCTCTCCCTCGCATGGGCGTTGTCCGACACGTTCAACGGTCTGATGATGCTGCCCAACCTGGTGGGTGTCGTAGCCCTCAGCGGCACGGTCGCCAAAATCACCAAAAACTATATCGCAAGATATTTCCACGGTTCAAACGAAACGCCGCTTTACTCTGCGTTTCCGGAAATACAGCGCGAACAGATGACCAAAAACAGCTGACAGGCAAAAGGACTTACATACTATTATGAAAAAAATAGCTTTTTTTGATATCGACGGCACGCTCACCTCAGAAATAGACAGGGAAATACCAGAAAGCACGATCTTTGCGATACGCCGTGCCAGAGAAAACGGACATTTGATGTTTATCAATACAGGAAGATGTTTTCAGAACGTCGAAACCCGTTTCCGGGACATCGGTTTTGACGGGTACGTCTGCGGCTGCGGCACCAACGTTTACTGCGGCGGCAGAAGTATCTTTTACAGACAGGTAAACAGCGCCGTCACTGCTGCCATACTCTCCATTGCCAGGAAAGTAAACATCGACATACTTTTTGAGGCCAGAGATTATGTCAGCTACGACCTGACCAGGCCGCTGCGGCATATCGACGCGATAAGGCAGTACGAAGCTTTCCTCGCGCGGCAGTACGATATGTCCGTGACACCGGACATGCCCGGATTTACCTGCGACAAGTTTGTCATATGGTTTGAGACCGAGCGCCAACTGAGGGAATTTCGCCGCGTCAGCGACCAATGGTTTGCCTGCATCGACCGCCACGGCCAGTTTCGGGAGTTTGTACCCCACGGCTGCTCTAAGGCAACCGGTATGCAGCTGGTGCTCGATTATTACTGTCTGCCAAAATCAAACGCCTACGCGTTTGGCGACAGCAACAACGATCTTTCCATGCTCTCCTATCTGCCCAACAGCATCGCCATGGGCAACGCCTATCCCCCCTCGCTGAAAGAGCGCGTTTCGTATGTGACCGCGGCAGCGAGCGCGGACGGCGTCAAATTAGCTTTAGAGCATTTCGGTTTTATATAAGATATCAATGGTATGCGCGCCGGCGCCTATAAGCTCTGGCCGTTCGCAGGTGGCAAGGTGGTACGCCATAAACTGCTCAAACGTTTCTTCGTCCATCTCCTTTAAGGCCGGGCGCATATAGTTTGCCGCACCGTCAGAAGAAATCAACTTCCTGCGCCTAAACCCCGCGGCTTTTGCCAGACGGTCGATATCTTCGACGCGCACATAATCGTAGAGGTCTTTCTCCTCACCCTGACAGTGAAAATCGTCTGTCAAGCGGTTTTCTTTGAGGCATTTTCGAATATTCTTTTCTTTGAACGCATAGGTCAGCACCGCATATTCATTCATGCAATACGCAGCCAGAAGGACACCGCCGGTCTTAAGGACACGTTTTGCCTCAAGCAGCGCTTTCAATTTCTGTTCAAACCCAAACAGATGATACAGCGGGCCAAACAAAAGGGCAATATCAAACGTTTCCTCCGCAAATTTGGACAGATTCAGTGCGTTGCCCCATCTGGCATCCACCTTGCTCCCCTTGGCCTTTAACCGTCCCAGGTTATGCTTCACAAGCTCCACCGCCGTTACCTGGTATCCCTCGTTGGCAAGCGGCACGGCATACCGCCCGGTGCCCGCGCCAATATCGATGATTTTCACCTGCTCTGGCGGCGCCGTCTCCCTTATCGCCTCATGAATATAGCGCATGGAGGTACGGTATTCGACCTGCCCGTGCCTGGAATTTAGCCGCTTTTCTTCATTAAATTTATTATAGTATTGTTCTAAATCTGTCACATGCGCCTCCCATGCGTTCCCTCCGCAAACAATCCAGGAATCCTAACAGTTTGATGCAAACAAATCTCATTACAGGATGAAATCCTCTCTATTTGATTCACACAAACCCCGTCACAATAAACTATCTCTCAAGTCCGCCACGCGCTCCGCTATGATATCGGCTCCGGCACGCTCCAGCTCTTCTCTGTCGCCATAACCGTAGAGTACCCCAAGCGATGCGACCCCCGCTTCCTTTGCCCCAAGCACATCATGCTCTCTGTCCCCGACCATCAGAACCGGGCGCCTATCGGTAATGCCGCACACCTTGAGCGCATATGTGATGACCTCGGCCTTTTTCGTCCTGCTCTCATCCATATTTGCGCCAGCGATATAGTCGAAATAGTCCGCCAGTGCAAAATGCTCCAATATTCTTACGGCAAACTGCTCCGGCTTTGAGGTCGCCACGACCAGCCGCTTTCCGGCTGCCCGCAGGTCTTTTAACAATTCCCCGATTCCGTCGTAGACCTGGTTTTCAAATATGCCGGTCTCACTGAAATATTCCCGGTAAAAATTTACCGCCTCCATTGCCCTCTCACGCGAAAAACCATAATAGCGCTCAAAGGAGTCGATCAGAGGCGGTCCGATAAATTTGTAGAGTGCTGCCCGCTCCGGTACTGCGATTTTATATTTTCCCAGCGCGTAAGCAACCGAATTGGTGATGCCCACACCGGGGTCCGTCAGTGTTCCGTCCAGGTCAAATAAAATTGTTTGGTATGCCATCCGTTTCCCCTTTCAGACTACTTTATACAGTATCATATCATAAAGAAATTAGCACAGGAAGTCACAAATTGCAATACCTTATGTCAAACACAGGCGCAGAGAGGCAACGAATCCGCGCGGGCTTACGGACTATGCAGCCAATGGGTCGTCCTGCTTTACATTTTCCGCAAAGTATATAAGCTCAACAGAATTTCAGATAGTATCTGTCACAAGAGCCCGCGATTTACCTTGCCGGCATTTCAAAATCGGCAAGGGCCCGGTTCAAATAGTCGTTAAACGGCTTCATAGCATGAAAGATTTTTTCCGCCTCCGAAAGAAATAGCGCTCCATCATCGAGCAGATTGTCCGCAATCGGATGCTCCAGATACCAGCTCTTGTATTTTAAATATTGTGCCTGCGGGTGTTCCTTGTCATACCCGGCAGGAACATTTTTCAGCGCCGTGCCCTGCACGGTGAAATGCGCTTCAAATGCAGGGTCATGCAAAATCCTCTCCCACTCCCCGCCGTTTTCGGCTATATAATTCCTCACCATGGCCGTGGCGTCCTTAAACATGTCTGCAAACAGCCCGCCGCCCAGAAATGACTGATTTCCCGGCCGAATCATCAGATAATACCCCACCGGCACAGGCAGCTTTCCCTTCGGGCCTATGTGTGCGCGAAACGCCGGATTATAGGGCGACTTGTCATGGCTGAAACGTGTGTCTCTGACTAACTTAAACGTCAGGTTTTTTGCCTCATTCTGGCAGACACTGCCGTCAAACTGCCCGATCTTTAAGATCAGCTCCTGCACCAGCTTTTCAAATGCAGCGTTTGCCTCTTTGTATTGCGCTTTATGTTCGTGATACCACTCCCGATTATTATTTTCACTCAAATCTTTCAGATAGCTCAATATCAACTGTGTGTCCATAGGGTGCCTCCTAACCATTTTCTACGACGGAAAAAGATGCTCCGTTTAAAAATTCCACAATAAACTGCTTCAACCGTTCCGGCGCCTGATAAGTCTTGCAAAATAAGAATACCTGCGCCAAATCATCAATCTCCTCCATGGCCTCCTTCACATCCATCGTCACCTGCTTAGGCGACGCCGTGTGAAAATCGAGCTGCGCCGGATGGAGCCTGTGATTTTGGATGGCATAGTTGACCCTGTCGGCACAGCGGCATGTCCCATTTCCGTATTCTCCGCAGTATTCTTTCAAAAAATCCGCCATTTTCTTTCGCACGCGCGATAGGCGTTGTCTATACGCCTCCGGTGTGATACCCAAAATATCACCGGCAATCCTGCTGTCCACCTGAAACATGGTTCCCAGAATAAAAATGCATCGGCTCTCGGCGTCAAGGCACTGCAGCATGACATTGGTACAGGAGAGCTTAAGCTCTTCCGCTAAAACGGCCTGCTCAACATCCTGCGTCAAATCCGGCGCATCTCCAATCGGCGCATTTTTGATATCTTCCCCATAAAATTCAAAGCTGAGCGGGAATTGCGCAAACATATGTTTTTTGTAATTTTTCAGATGATTGACCGCGATGGAAAAGACCCAGGTAGAAAAGGCGCTCTCCCCCCGAAACGACGACAGGTGGGTCATTACTTTCAGCAGTATGTCCTGCGATGCATCCTGGGCATCCGCAAAACTTCCGAGCATCCGCAGCGAAAGGTTAAACACCAGGTCCTGTACACCGAGCATTACCGTCTCAAGAGACTGCCTGTCCCCGGCCGCCGCCTGCTCCACCAACGCCAGCAGTTCTTTGTTTGTTGATTGTTCCATACTAACCTCCATTCTAGAGCGTTTACGCGATAAGATACCATCAAGGCTATTTGTAACGCTCCAATACAACATAGCCAACGAATCCGTGCGCATGTGATAAAATCAACTGTCTGGCTGATTTTTTACACGAATCCTCCGTCAGAACAGTATACTGCGATGACACGCGTTGGAAATCTCAATTTTCGTCTGCGATCAAGGCATATATTCAGGCTCTGACTCAAATTGCCGATTGAAAAATTAGTGCATCAGCATGATTTTTCAATCTATTCTCTTTGTACATTAATTTACAGCCAAACAATCGGCTATATAGAATTAGACAACGGCGTAGACGCCGTGTGACAGAAAAATGAAAATAAATCCGAAATCACCAATTATTATTGTATAGGCTATTAGCCAAGTTATTTAGATGAATACCTATGATTAATGGATGCATATTTATTCTATCTAAAATATGGTAACTTTTTCTTTTTTTATTTGTGAAAGCGGCATCCATCGTGTTGTTGGTGTCCCAGTTTCTGCTTTTTTCTTCAATATCACAAATCCCGAGGTACTTAGCACGTGCCTTTGGGGCATCCAGCTATGATACACGTCTTTTCAAGGTTGGACACTCTGCTCTGTCGGTTCGCCCGGTGAA
>CAJTYI010000101.1 GCA_910584215.1 uncultured Roseburia sp.
CTGAATCGAACAGCAGCGCACCGTTCATATTGATGATCACATACTCTGCATTGAAATCGACTTCCACCTTATCCTGCAGGCCATGCCATTCGACCTGTTTCTCGATTTCCTCCGCCATCTCCTCGGACTCTTTTAGCGCCTGCTCTTCATACGCCTCCATAAGCTCCTGATTCGCCTCAAGATCATTGGACTCAGTATCGGCCGTGTTGGCCTCCTCGTAATAGCTGTCGAGTCTCTCTAACTGACTGACACCGGAGGAGATCATCATGCCATCGCTGATCGAAGCGCCGCCCGCGGGCAAAATACTAAATGCACTCTGCAAAGATGCCACCACTTTTTGAAACTTTTCAGCATCCACACTCGACATGGCGAACAACAACACGAAGAAGCAAAGCAACAGATTCATCAAGTCGCTGAATGTCGCCATCCACGCAGGGGCACCCTTTGGCGGGTCTTCCTGTTTCTTTCTTGCCACTATTCTTCACCGCCTTCACTGGCTCCTGCACGCTGTGACGGAGCTAAGAATGATTTCAGTTTTTCCTCTATAACACGTGGATTCTCTCCCGCCTGAATCGAGAGAATACCCTCCACAGTAATTTCCTTAATCTGCATTTCCACTGCATTGTTTGCACTGAGCTTTGATGCGATCGGATTACACAGCCAGTTCGCGATCAAAGAACCGTACAGTGTCGTAACCAACGCAACGGCCATGTTCGGTCCGATTGCCGCCATATCATCCAAACTACCAAGCATCAGAATCAAACCAATGAGGGTACCGATCATACCCCAGGCAGGACCAAGCTCTGCCCATTTCTCCCATACACCAATACACTTTTTGTGTCTTGCCTCCACACAGGAAAGATCTGTGTCTAAAATTCCTCTCACCAGCTCGGGGTCGGTACCGTCAACCACCAGCATAATGCCCTTCTTTAAGAAGTCGTCTTCAATACCGTTTGCCGCTTCCTCCAGCGCCAAGAGGCCCTCTTTACGCGCGGTGTTAGCCAATTCTATAATATGCGTAATCACTTCTGCCGGGTCCTGTACGGTGCTTTTAAAGAACAATTTGATCGCCTTTAATCCGTTAAGGAAATCCGGCAATTTGTAAGAACCGAGCGTACCGGATATAGAACCACCGATTGTGATAATAACAGACGCCGTATCCCACATCGCCTTCAAACCGCTGGGGCCGGCATTTGAGATTACCCCGACCAAAAACATTGCCACACCAAGTACGATACCCACTAAAGAAGCTATATCCACTTCATCCACCTACCAATCTCATTTTCTCTGACATAAAATGTAAAATTAGTCAGACTACCACATAAAATAGTCTCTCCGTATGATTTTACTAAATTTCTTTCTACTTGTCTACTTTCTTTTACAATTTTTTTTACTTCTGAACCAAAAACACAAAAAATCCGTGCAGCCTGTTTCATATCCTGTGTGCGCGAAACAGGCTACACGCAGATTATACCACATATAGTAGAACGTGTGAATACATTTTACTATATATTTTATTTTAAGAATGTCAAAAGATTACCGCTTCAGATTGACAAGCTCCTCAAGCAGCGTGTCGGATGTCGTGATGACACGCGAATTTGCCTGGAAACCACGCTGTGTGATAATCATCTGTGTAAACTCTGTGGAGAGATCTACGTTTGACATCTCCAGCTCGCCAGACGTCATCTTGCTTCCGTCCGCTGAAATCTCAATACCGATTCCGTCGAAATCACCAGAGTTTAACGTCGTCGTATAACAGTTGTCTCCCACTTTCTCAAGACCGGACGCGTTGGCAAACTGCGCCACTGCGATCTGTCCTAAAAGCTCGGTGTTGCCGTTGTCGTATGTACCAAAGATCTTGCCGCCATTGTCTACGGAAAGACCGATCAACGCACCTAACTTCTTACCTTTTCCAGTCGTACCGTCAAGCATACCGGAATCCATGCCCGCCGTAGACTTTCCAAGGTTGTTGGAATCTTTCAGCTGAGAAAAGTCAATGGAAATATTGGCAAACTGATCGCCAAACACATTCATGTTGAGCGATACCGCATCGGCTCCCTGGCCGCCGCGCGTACCCACGCCCTGGAATGTACCATCCCCTGTGCTGAAGTTGATGTCATAGTTGGTCGTGTTGCCTGTAATCGTCAGCTCACCCTTTGTGCCGAAACCAATTTGAATGCTAGTATCATTCTGAATCTTTTCCAGCATGGAATCGCCGATATTTTTATAAACCTGTTTCAGGTTATAGGTGGTCTCGGGATTGCCGCCATCCGTAAATACTTTCCGCGTCCCATCCCATGTAAGCGGATTCTGCTGCGGATCGTTGCCCAAATGCACGCTGCCGTCCGAGGCCAGGCAGAATCCTTTATTTACCGTGTCATAAGTGCCAATCACTACATTCTGGTTAAAGGAACCAAACACCTGCTGCAAGGTCGGCGTTGCATTTTCCGCCTTGGGATCGTAGAATGTCGTCCCGTCGCTGTTTAAAATCTTTTCCAGCTCCACGGTATACTGCCCCTTGGTTCCAGTCGACTTGATCGCAAAGCGCGCTGTATAGGAATATCCCAGATTATCATAGAATGTCAAGGTATTGTACAGACCAGTATCGCTCATCACATCGGGATCATTGCGGTCCAATACGCCCGTGCAGATACCGTTCGTTGTACACTCAGGCGGTGAGGTGAGATTCTCCGTCGCCATAACCTGAAGCGGAGATACTGTATCCTTCTTGATCTGCTGTGTTTCCGGGTCTACCTGCCATCCCATTACCGTGTAACCGGTGGATGTCATACAGAGATTGCCCGCACCGTCGACATAGAACGAACCAGAACGGGTAAAGAGATTCTCTGAACCGTTGTTTACTACGAAAAAGTTGGTAGAGTTTGCATCTGTCAGACGGATATCAAACGGGTCTCCGGTGGACTCAGCCGCACCGGACGAAGTGATCGTGATCTTCGTGGACGCCATACCCACGCCGAGACCAATCTGTTTTTGGTTCACACCGCCGGTTCCCATCTCCTGATTTGCACCGGACGCCTGCGAAGTGGTTTGGTATAAGATATCCTGGAATGTTGTCTTGGATGCTTTAAATGCTACGGTGTTGACGTTGGCGATATTGTTACCGATAACGTCCATCTTTGTCTGATGGGTCTTCAAACCAGACACCGCAGAGTACAATGATCTCATCATAAGTCAAGTGACCTCCTAATAATTATACTGTCGTGCTGTATTCCCCTCTATCAGTCAGAGAATAATGCGCTTCCTTAAAAAGGTCCAGCTACATAATTACAGCACCATCAATGTTTGTGTATATGTTATCGTCTGCACCCGCCCGATCCATTGCCGTCACCACCGTCTTATTCGGCACATTGACAATAAACGCAAGGGAATCAACGATAACAAGTGATTCTCGAATTCCTTTTTCGTCTGCCTTTATCACGCCGGTCTCTAAACGCTCGCTCTGCTCTTCGGACAAACTGATATTTCGGTCTGCCAGCCGCATCGCGGCATGTTTGGAAAACTTAAGCGCCAAGCTTCCGGTAACATCCTGTTTCCGTTTTAAAATCTCTTCAAAGGATACTCCCTGGGATTGTGGCATTTCACTGGGTTTGCCAGTCAAATATCTGTCAGCTGCCTGCTCGATAGAAACAAACTGGTTACTGATCTTATTCATATTCCCATCCTCCCTTATTTTGTCTCGGTAGTTCCCCCTGAACCCTCTGCTCCGCCGGTTCCTTCTCCTCCACCGGAACCTTCTGTTCCTCCTGTGCCTTCTGTACCGCCGGTTCCTTCTGTTCCTCCTGTGCCTTCCGTCTCGTCTTTATCGCCGCCCGAACTGTCACCAACCAATTTGTTGGCCTGTTCTAACAGTTCATTGTATTTCTTCAAGGTATCCGAACTGATATACTGTTTTTGGTAAGCGCTCAGGCTCTGGTATACTGTTGCAAGTTTCTTTACTGCATCCACATCTTTCACCGTAAGCTTTGACGGATCAGGCAGTTTCGCCACGGCCGCCTCAAATGCGCTCGCCAGTGTGACTGCTTCCATATAATCTCCATCAATTACCTGATATACATCTGACACGGAGTACTTGTTACCGTTGATATACAGGTACTGCTGACCGTTATCGTACTCCACATAATCCACATAACCCTCGGCCACGTTGATGCCGTTCGTTCCGGAATCTTTAATGAGGACATATTTGCCGACCAAATCATTTGCCATGCTGCTCTGCAAAGCGTCCTGCATATTTAAAGTCGCCTCCACCTGGGAGAACGTTGCCAGCTGTGCTACATAGTCTGTATTGCTCGTCGGTTCCAATGGGTCCTGATACTGCATCTCGGCACAGAGTAACTGTAAAAATTGGTCGTAACCAAGTTTTCCTTTCTCCTCGGCCTTTTTTTCTTTCTCGGATGCTATCTTATCGTTTTGAACGGTACCATCCTGTACAGGTGCTATCAATGCCATGTTTTCACTCTCCTTTCATGTTGCGGCCCGCTAAGCCGTAAAATCTATGGAATTGCCGTTGTCCGCCATGATTCTGGCTACCAGAGCCTCCTCCTCGGACATCAGGCCGCTAAGGCCGTCCAGATCATCCATATCGTTTAAATTGATCCTGCGGTTTGTCCTAGTGTTCTTCTCCCGCTCCTGTGCCTGCTGTTCCTCCTGCTTCGCCTGCTGTTCGAGATTGTGCTCAAACGCATGCGGCTCCGCCGAAATCTCAACCGCCTCCACCTTGATGCCTGCCTGGCTCATATTAACTTTCAGGTCAGCCATCTGCGCTTCCAACGCTTCACGCACCAGTTCATTTTGCGTATAGATCTTGGCTGTCACATTGCCTTCCCGTGAGGTCAGCTCCAAATACAGCTTTCCAAGATGTTCAGGATTGAGCTGCATCTCTAAAGTAGTGGCGCGCTCTGCGGTATGTAACTGTGTAAATTCCACGATCTGGCGGATTACATCTGCCGTGTTGACCGGACTGCTGTAACCTTGCATCTGCCCTGTCTGTTCCGGGACAAACGTTACGCCATTGTCCATATTTACCGCTGCAGCCACATGTGCCTCCGGCCCTCCATGCTGCGGGGTCTGGCCAAATGCCTGTTTTTGCTGTCCTGTAAATTCTCCCTGATCTAAAAGGTGATCCCCCTCGTTATCCACGGAGACAACGGTTTCTACCAGCGCGCTCTCCACTCCCGCATCCTCATCGGAAACTACCGGCTCCTCTGCGATGGGCTTGATCTCAGATTTCATCTCTGCGGCTCTGTTTTCTAAGACGGCTCCTTCTCTGCCGGCCAAGTCACTCTGCGCTTTCTCGGAATGCTCATTTGTCACAGGTATCGCGGTCTTTGCCGTCTGTTGGTCAGACTGCGTCAACAAAACATCCTCCTGCGCCAAACCATGCGCAGCATCCTCCACACTCGGAAGCGTCTGCACCTCCGACGGCGCTGTAACCGCCTCCTCCGGCAACTGCACACCGGATGCCTCTGTCAGCAGATCACTAAGATGCTCTGCCGGCACCTGAAGCTCTTGCGCAAGCTCTGCTGTAAGGCTGCCCACCTCCTGCATCAACTGCAGAAAGTCCGCGCGAAACAGGACATCTCCCACATCATCCGCACCGATCAGCCCCGCCGACAACGCAGCAAGATTGGCCGGATTTGTCAGATCAAGCACGGTCAAGCCCAGCTTAGCCATCATGTCTTCCAGCTCCTCTTGCGTCACGCCAAGCTGATCGCAAATAGCCTCTTTTACTTCCTGGCCGTATGCTTCCACTTCCTCGGCAACTTTCTCCGGCTCTGGGGTGGTCTGTCTTTCCTCACAGGTCACTACCTTGGTGTGTTGGTGTGCATAATGATCATAGTCCACTGCATCGTTTTTTACAGGAAACTCTGTCTTTACCTCCACATCCGGCCCCTTCGATACCATCTGATTCAACTGCGAAGACATTTGCTGCATACAATTTGCAAAGGCCTCGTCAAGTTTCTCCTTTTTGGTATCCGCACCGGCAGCGGCGTTGCCCTGTGGCAGCATGCGATTTAACGCTGCTATTGTGGTACTTCCCAATGTCTCTCCTCCTTTCTTTTCTTAATTATATTATAAAAAGCAGTCGCTTCTTATAACCAAACATCATTAAGGTTTCATAATTTCTGTCACTTTAGCGGCCGTTTCAGCGTCCATTTTCCCCAATATATCGGCTCTCGACTGTTCATCCATCTCTTTTAATATTCTTGCAACCAGCTTGAGGTTCTTCGTCATGGTATTAAAAATCGCCGCCGCTTCTTTCGGCTTCATGTTGGCATATGTGTTGACATAGCTCTTTATCTCATCATCCGCCTCGGTTTGTTCCACCACCTGTCGATAAATGACCTCTGCAGTGGCAGGATCGATACTCTCGTAAAATTCTTTATATTGTTCTATATCGGGCGCCTGATCGGAAAAGACAACCTCCTCATAGAACTTTTGCTTTTCCGCCTCAAAAGCGGCCTCCTCCTGTTTATAGCGCTGTAATTCCGCCGCCTGACTCTCGAGTTCGGCAATATAAGCGGCATTATCCGTCGATGTATTCTGCGCTTCGGCCAAAGCGATTTCTAGAGCTTTGATGCGCTCCACCGCTATGTCCATGGAGTCAAACGCATACTCGTCATTTTCTGTGGAAAGTTCTTCCAAGTAAGAATCGGGAAGAATCTGATTGACGTAAGGAACATCTTTTAACATGGGACCTAGCACGGTGGAGCCAAACTCTCCCACATCCCATTTGATCAGAAGAAGTATAATGGCCAGCCAGATCACGATAATGATTATTGTCACAAAAAAGATGGCAATTTTTCCGCCTATGGTCTCTTCCCCGGCATCGAGGTCGTCTCCCTGCTTCATGGCTTTGGCTTTCTTTTTTTCTTCTTTCTTTTTTGCCTTTTGCGCCTTTTTATCTACAACTTCTTCATCGATATCAGCCATCTGAAACCTCCTTCTTATGTCAAGCCGACAGTGCCGCTTTCCGCGCTGCTCTCTGCATCATTGTTGTATGTGTAACTTACCAGCTCATCAATCTCTTTTCCCTCAGCCGCCAAAATCTCCTGTTTAAACAGCTCAAATGCCTTTTCACGCAGCTTCTCATGTGTCTTGCGCTCAATCATTTCCTCGTTCAGTTTCTGTCTCGCGGCTTCGACGTCCTTCTCTGCCATATGTACCTGCATCATCTGCGTGCGCTGCAAACTCTTCATGACATCGACGGCCCGCTTACATTCGCGAATCGCCTTTACGTCAATCGCGCCGCTAACCAGTTCTTTGGCCTGATTCTCATACATCGCGCGGCGCAGCAAAATCTCCTGCAGTTTCTGCTGTTCTTCCGCCAGCCGGGCATTTGCGAGGCCGTAGGCAATTTTCGCCTGATTTTCCAATTTTAACTTGACGTTTAAAACATTCTGCATACGATAGACAAACTTTGCCATAATGATGATAATTCCCTTCCGGCATGCTGTGGCACACTGCTATCACGCAAAGAGACGACGAAGCAGATCAATCTCCTCATCAAACTGAAACTTCTCGTCGGTCTGCTGGCACAAAAAGGCATTTACCTCGTCGATCTTTTGAATTGCATAATCAATTTCCTTGTTGGAACCCCGCTTATAGGCCCCAATATTAATCAGGTCTTCTGCTTCATTATATGTGGCAAGCACATTTTTGAGCCTGCCCGCCAGCTCCTTGTGTTCTTTCGTCGCAATGGAACTCATGACACGGGAAATGCTCTGAAGCACGTCGATGGCCGGGTAATGGTTTTTATGCCCGAGCTTTCGGTCAAGCATAATGTGACCGTCCAAAATACTGCGGGCGGTATCGGTGATCGGCTCATTGAAATCATCGCCGTCCACTAAAACGGTGTAAAGTCCGGTAATCGAACCTTTCTCGGCTGTCCCTGCCCGCTCTAAAAGCTTTGGCATCTCGGAATACACGCTGGGCGGATATCCTCTTGTCACCGGCGGCTCACCGGACGCCAGACCAATCTCACGCTGCGCCATGGAAAATCGCGTCAGCGAATCCATCATCAGCAGTACGTCTCTTCCCTGCGTACGAAAATACTCCGCGATCGCCGTCGCCGTTTTCGCCGCATTCTTACGAATCAGCGCCGGTTTGTCGGAAGTGGCGACAATCACGACAGAGCGCCTCATTCCCTCCGGGCCCAAATCGCGCTCAATAAACTCCCGCACCTCTCTGCCTCGCTCCCCGATTAGGGCAATGACATTGATATCCGCCTTTGTATTGCGGGCGAACATGCCAAGCAGCGTACTTTTTCCCACACCGGAGCCGGCGAAGATACCGATACGCTGTCCTTTTCCCACGGTAATCAGCCCATCCACCGCCTTGACTCCCAGTGGGAGCACCTCTGAAATGATCTCGCGCGCCATAGGGTCGGGCGGCTGTGCCTCCACCGGATATTCTTCGTTTGACGCAATGCTCTCCACATCCGTAGGTCTCCCAATGCCGTCTAAAGTATGACCCAAAAGACCGTCTCCGACCGGCACCGTCAGCGGATGGCCAGTGTTCTCCACGACACAGCCCACACCGATTCCCTCTACATTGTCGAGAGGCATAAGCAGCAGACGTTTGTCGCGAAATCCCACAACCTCAGCCATCACCGTGATATTGTCTGCCGCATCAATCACGATATGGCACAAATCGTTTAATTTTGCGTCGGGCCCCACTGACTCTATCGTCAGGCCCACTATTTTTACAACTTTTCCCAAACGGTTGAAATAAGTCTTTTCGGCAAGCTGTAAATATTTCTCAACCTCATGTGTCATGGTAAACTCCATCATCAACAACTCAATGAGCGGATATCTTTTATCAAATTCTCCAACTGAACTCCAAGGCTGCACTCAAATACCCCGGCATCGGTCTCAATGATACAATCGCTGCCCTCTAGAGCAGAATCCGCTACGACGTCCAAACCAATATCATGGCCCACACGCTCCAAAATGCTCTCTTTGTGATTCTCCACAAACTGCACATTATCTCCCGCCACTCTGATGCGGAAACTTTTCTCTCCCTCTATATGCAAGATCGTATTGTTGATAAGGGAAAGCAGTATCTCTTTTTTATCGCTAAACTGTATCAGAAATACTTTGTCAAACACTTCAAGAATCACGTCTACCAGATCGTGCTCCATCCGCTCGCGCTTCCCGCAGTAGTCGTTTTCGAGGTTTTCCTGTCTTTTGGCATAATCTGCTTCAAGCTGCTCTTTCTGCTCGGCAAGCTCCCTGCAATACATCTCTTTGCCATTTTGGTATCCCTCTTCTCTGGCGCTGTCAAACACTTCATCTCTCTGCGCATTGGCCTGGGCAACGATGCTCTCGGCGCGGCTTTTCGCCTCCTCTAAAATCTGTTCCGCCTCTTCTTTTGCGAGTGCGACATAATCCACTTCCTCCTGCTCGCAATCAGCGGCATCCTCCGCAAAAATTCCCGGCGCAAAACCGTCCGGGTCAACCAGACGATCCGATGTTTGGGCAGATTTTTTTATCTCCTTGCGAATCAAATCCTGTGCATATACATCCGAATCAATGACCCGCGCATTCTTATTGTTGACGAACCACGGCTTATAAAGATTAGACAACGATCTCATCACCTCCGCCTCTAGAGATAACAATCTCGCCTGCGTCCTCCAGTTTACGGATTACACTTACAATCTTCTGCTGTGCCTCCTCAACATCCTTCATACGAACAGGACCCATAAATTCCATATCTTCCTTGATCATAGCAGCAAGACGTTTGGAAAGGTTCTTGAAGATAACGTTCTGAACCTCCTCGTTGGCGCCCTTTAGGGCGATACCAAGATCGGAATTTTCCACATCGCGGAGAACACGCTGAATTGCGCGGTCGTCCAGCAGGAGAATATCCTCGAACACGAACATCTT
>CAJTYI010000102.1 GCA_910584215.1 uncultured Roseburia sp.
CGCTCGCGGGTTTTGCTATGATTATTTTTGAGTTGGAGGCAATTTATAATCATATCAAAGGAATCTTTGTAAAGGAGGAGAAGACTATATGAGTACGCAGACGATTGCAATCGCAGTATTGCTGATTAGTTTTATTGTGATGATATTTTTGAGATTTCCTATTGCATATGCGGTAGCCTTGTCTTCCCTTTTTTGCCTGTTATCGCAGGGGCTGCCGTTGACGACGATCTGTCAGCAGATGGTGAAAGGTATCAGTTCCTTCAGTTTGATGGCCGTGCCGTTCTTTATCACGATGGGATGTCTGATGGGCACCGGAGGCATATCGGAAAAACTGATTGCACTAGCCAACGCCTGTGTGGGCTGGATGACTGGAGGCATGGCGATGGTAAATATCGTGGCATCCTACTTTTTCGGGGGGATTTCCGGTTCTGCGGCTGCGGATACGGCTTCTCTCGGAAGTATCCTGATTCCGATGATGGTAGATCAGGGGTATGACGGCGATTTTTCCACCGCGGTCACGATTACTTCCTCCTGTGAGGGCCTTTTGGTGCCGCCGAGCCATAATATGGTTATCTACGCGATGTCAGCCGGCGGTGTTTCCGTGGGAAGCCTGTTTCTCGCCGGTTATCTGCCGGGCGCGCTGTTGGCGATCTCCCTGATGGTTGGCTCTTTTATTATCTCAAAGAGAAGAAAATATCCAAAGGGTGATAAGTTCAGTATCAAGGCGCTGGGAAAACAGTTTATTATTTCTTTCTGGGCGCTGGGTGCGGTCGTGATCGTCGTGGTCGGCGTTGTAGCCGGTTGGTTTACGGCGACTGAGTCCGCGGCAATTGCCGTTATCTACAGTTTGATTGTCAGTGTATTTATCTATAAAGGTGTAAACTGGAAAGGCGTATGGCATATTTTAGAGCAGTGTGTCGACACGTTGTCTATCGTGCTGATATTGATTGCAACGTCGAGCATCTTCGGATACTGCCTTACTACGCTGCATGTGCCGACGTTGGCGTCAGAGGCGATTATTGGCTTGACGGATAACCCGATTATCATTGCATTGTTATTAAACTTGATTTTACTGGTTCTCGGATGTATTATGGATATGGCGCCGATTATTTTGATTGCAACGCCTATTTTGCTTCCGATTGCAACGGCGATTGGTATCGATCCGATACAGTTTGGTATTATGATCGTATTGAACTGTGGTATCGGTCTTTTGACGCCGCCGGTAGGCGCCGTGCTTTTTATCGGTTCCGCGGTCGGGAAGGTAAAGATGGAGAAAGTCGTAAAGGCGACACTGCCGTTCTATCTTTGCATGATTATCGTATTGCTGCTATTGACCTTTATACCTGAGATCAGCTTGTTCCTGCCGAGAGTTTGGGGCGGCTATACAGGTTAAATTGCGGGAGAGCCTATGGATTACACATTTAAAAGTAATATTACGCCGTTTGATCTGTGGCGGTTGTCGATGCGTCGAACTTACCGTTCCATCATCGGTGTGTGCAATATCGTATTTACCGTGGCGATTATCATATTGACGGGAAAATTCTTTTATCAGGCCAACGATATCTTGCAGGTATTGATGTTCCTGGGGTGTATTTTGTTCCCGGTATTGCAGCCGTTTGCAGTCTATCTAAAAGCCAAGGGACAGGCGGCCGTTATCCCGCAGGATATGGAGCTCCATTTTGACGAGCGGGGGCTGCGTGTTACGGTGGGACAGCAGCGTGAGACGATACCCTGGGGCAAAATGAGAGGAATTGTCAAAGAATACAAGATGCTGATATTATTTTCAGATGCGAGACATGGCTATATGCTCAGCGACAGGATGCTTGGCAGAGAAAAGGAGATATTTTATCAGGCGGTAAAAGAAAAGATTGGACAGAGTCAGTGATCTAAGGCGGCGACAGCGTGAGAACCGTCGGGATGTATCGACATTCCGGCGGGCTCACGTTGCTGCCATTTTTTATGCACAGGGGTGCGAAGTGAAAATAGCTGCTGTTGCAGCATGCACCCCACGCAGCGAGTAGGGAAGAAATCTCCCCTACTCGATTGTGCAGGCCGGCACGAAGAAAATAGCTGCTGACGCGGCAAAAGGCCGTTATGATATCAATCAGTCCGTTGCTTGGATGATTCGCGAGATACATTTTGTTCTGTGGTAGGCAGGGAGGCATTGCGATGCGCAGACGTTTTTATAAGATATGGCTATCGATCACCATCAAACAAAAGATCGTCAGTTACACGGGGGTTATGCTGCTCATCATCATCTTGTCTGTGCTTTTAAATCTGTGGATGGTACGCTTTTCGCTGTTGGATTTCAACAATATTTTGCAGGACAACGTAAAGTGCAGCAACCTGTCGGGGTGTCTGGAGAATGAGAGAGCGCTGTTTCGCGCTTATATAAAAAGTGGGCAGGATGACACAAAAACCAGGCTATTGCGGGCCATGGAAGATACCCGGAGGGCAGTCGAGGCGATGCCTTTCGATTATGCCAAGATCGGGGAGGAGCGCTATGCGCGGACATGGTCAATCCGCAATTGTTATGAGGTGTACCGGGAGCGGAGGGATACGATGCTTGAGATGCCAGAGAAAGAGACAGGCTATATCCGCAAACTCTATGAAGTGTATGATATGCAGGACTATCTGCAGGGGTATGCCAAAATGCTGATGTCAGAGACGTTGGTGTCGGGCAGCGCCGTCTACCAAAAGATGGTGCCATGGCTGGTGCGGGTGCCGATTATCATTGGAGTGATCGGTTACTTCCTGTTATTTTTGATGGTGCGCATGAGCCGCCTGACCTATCAGGCGATTGTGGACCCGATCATGAAACTGGTGCGCATATCAAAAAAGATTGCAGCCAATGATTTTTTTGTGGAGGATGTGACGGTAGACAACGAGGACGAGATGGGAGAGCTGGTGCACGCGTTCAACAAAATGAAGTATGCGACCGGAGAATACATTATGGCATTGGAGGAAAAGCGGAAAACGCTTGATCTATTGCACGAAGAGGAGCGGGCGATGCTGGAGACAGAAAAGCGTCTGGAATCGATGAATCTGGAATTGTTAAAGAGTCAGATTCAGCCGCATTTTCTGTTTAACACGCTAAATGTTATCGGCGGCATGGCGACGCTGGAGGACGCCGTGACGACGGAGAAGATGATTCAGGCGCTAAGCTCTATTTTTCGTTATAATTTAAAGACGCCGGAGGCGGAGGTGATTTTGGCGCGGGAATTAAAAGTGGTCGAGGATTATCTGTACTTACAACAGATGCGCTTTGGAAACAGGGTACTCTATGAGATTGATAACGGGGTAAATGATCAAAAAGTATGGGTGCCCACGTTTACGTTTCAGCCTTTGGTGGAAAACGCCATAATCCATGGGCTTTCGCCCAAGGAGGAGGGCGGGAAGATTCGTATCCGTATCTGGCAGCGGCAGAATTTGCTTCACATTACCGTTGCCGACAGCGGTGTGGGAATGACGGCAGAGCAGCGAGAAAAGCTGCAGCGGCGGCTGGAGGACCGGTCGGACGCGCGCAGTGGTATCGGGATTTCCAATGTCTACCGGAGAATTTATGCGATGTACGAAAACGGAAGTATGCATATTTACAGCAGGAAAGACGTAGGGACAGTGGCCGTTTTAAAGATACCGCAGAATGAAAAGAGGCAGCAGGAACAGGGGGTGAAGTGATGTATCGCATTTTGGTGGCGGATGATGAATCCATAGAGCGCAAAGTGGTGAGAAAGAGGATTGAGAAAAATTTTATGAGCCAGCTTGAGGTGGTGGAAGCGGTCAACGGCAGGGAAGCGGTGGAGCTATTTGAGCGGGAGAATTGCCATATTGCGCTGCTCGATATCGAGATGCCGGGCATTAACGGTCTTGCGGCGGCGGAACGAATCAGGGAACAACACAAAAAAATTTGTATCATTTTTTTGACGGCCTTCGACGAATTTAGCTATGCGAAGCGCGCAATTTCCGTGGGAGCCTTAGATTATCTGCTGAAGCCGGGGACGGAGGAAGAGCTTGTCATGGTGCTTGAGGAGGCAATCCGCAGGACTGATGAGCAGTTGGAGGCGCCGGAGAATACTGCCGAGCAGCCGGACGAAGCGGCGGGAGAAGCGGATGAGGCTTTTGCAGAAAATATCCGTGTCAACGCAGTGACGGACTATATCAGAGGCTATATCGAAAAGCATTACATGGATGATATTTCATTGCAGGAGATTGCCAGTTCGCTGAATTATTCGGACGCCTACTTTTGCAAGCTGTTTAAACAGTGTTTTGACAAGAGCTTTGTGGTTTATCTCTCGGAATACCGTGTGGGGCAGTCAAAAGCGCTTCTGGCGGATGTTTCGATCAATATCAAGGATATCAGTTTAAAGGTGGGGTATCGCGATTCCAATTATTTTGCCAAGGTGTTTAAGCGGATGGTGGGGATGACGCCCAGCGATTACAGGCTGATGATATTACGGCAGAAGTGAGGATGGCAATGAAGATCAGAGGAAGATTCAAGATTGTCCTGCCAGTCGTGTTGATTGTGCTGGCGGCAGTGTGTGCATGCTGGATATTCGAGCGGGAGACGAACCGCACGGTAGTGCCGGAATATGTGTTTACCTACGCCGAAAATCAGGCAGAGGATTACCCGACGACGGAAGGCGGAAAGAGATTTGCCGAGCTGGTCGGGGAGCGCACCGAGGGGCGTATACAAATTTTGGTCAAGCCTGGCGCTGTGCTTGGCAGTGAGACCCAGGTAATCAGCCAGATGCGTTACGGCGGCATCGATTTTGCGCGCGTGTCGTTGGCGCAGGTGGCGGACGCCGCGCCGAAAATGAATGTATTGCAGATGCCGTATCTGTATCAGGATTCCGAGCATATGTGGCGGGTGCTCGAGGGAAGACTTGGGGACGAGTTTCTCGCGGAAACGGAGCAGATCGATCTGATCGGACTCTCGTGGTATGATGCGGGGGCGAGGAATTTTTATTCTACGGATAAACCCATCACCTGTCTTGCCGATATGCGGGGGATGCGAATCCGTGTGCAGGAGTCCGACACCATGAAAGATATTGTGGAGGCGCTGGGGGCGACGGCGGTGCCCATCACTTATGCAGACGTCTATTCCGCCATGGAACGCGGCGTGGTGGAGGGAGCGGAAAATAACTGGCCGTCCTACGAATCGACGACGCACTATGAGGTGGCGCCCTATTACACCATCGATGAGCACTCGAGAATACCCGAATTACAGCTCTGCTCGCGATATACCTGGGAGAAACTATCGCAGGAAGATCAGGAGATAATCCGCGCCTGCGCGCGCGAGTCCGCACTTTATGAGAGAGAATTGTGGAAAGAGCGCGAGGAGAAGTCAAGAGAAGTTGCTGTTGCGCATGGAACCGTGGTGGTAGAATTGTCACAGAGAGAAAAAAGAAAGTTTCAGGCGGCCATGCAGGGCGTCTATGAGAAATATTGTGGCGAGTATCTTGATATCATTGAAGAGATTCGCGAGTATTAGAGAAAAGGAGAACATAAATGAAGACAACGAAAAATCAGATTTGGAATTTCAACGGGGATATTGAGGGCGAACATGCGGCGGCAGGTATCGAACGCAAGGTTTTAGCTTACGCGGACGAGATGATGTGTGTGGAAAATCATTTTGAACAGGGCGCGATCGGGGCTATGCACCATCATCCGCACACCCAGATTACTTATGTGGTCAGCGGGGAGTTTGAATTTACAGTGGATGGGCAAAAAAAGATTGTCCGTGCCGGCGACTGCCTGTTAAAGAGAAATGCTGTGGAGCATGGATGTGTCTGCCTGGAGGCGGGGATTTTGCTGGATATCTTTCAGCCAATGAGGGAAGATTTTGTGTGACGCTCATCGCGTATGCTTCATAAACGGCGGCGGTGTATGCAGCGTGGGTGCGAAAACTGACTTGTGCGGTAAAGATACGCTGCAAGCAACATTTTCCAGTTGAGAATTCTTTCTGGAATGTTTATAATAAAAGAATATAACTGCCAGAATTTTTCATGGCAGGGAAACTTTTGGAAAGCGTAAGAAAGAGAGTGACAGCATGGAGCATACACCAAAGAGCGGAGAATTGTATCGTCATTTCAAAAATAAACTGTATCAGATTATCGCCGTGGCCTCCCACACAGAGACGGGCGAGGAGCTGGTGATCTATCAGGCGCTGTATGGGGATTACAGAGTATACGCGAGACCTCTGGAAATGTTTGTCGGCGAGGTGGACCATCAGAAATACCCGGACGTGGCACAGAGATATCGTTTTGAGCGGGTGGAGCGGCAAAGTCTTGCCGCAGAGACAGACTCAAAATCAGCCTTTCCCGCGGATGACCAGAAACTGCCGCTGTCAAAGGAGGATGAATTGGTGGAAAAACTGGCCATACGTTTTTTAATGGATGCGCCAGAAGATGCCGGGATAACGGCGGATGACTGTGAGGAAGACAGTCTGCCGGATAAAGGAACTGGCAGTTTGCCCAGTCAGGGAGATGAGATTGCGGCTGACGAAGTGTCACAGATACATCCTAAACTTATGGAATTTTTGGACACGGACGATTTGGAGGAGCGGTATCATATCTTAGTATCCATGCGCGACTGCGTGGACGATCGGATGATCAATAATATGGCTGTAGTCAGCGATGTAGTGATACCGGAGGGGGATATTGCGGACCGCTATGAGCAGCTTAAATACTGTATCCGCACCAAACAGCGCTATGAGAGTGACCGCGGCAGGTTTTAAGGCATGCCGCACCCGAACGGCAAAACAAAAGACTGGCAGGGAGCGGTGTGGCTGTATGCCGTGCAGGAGTGACAGAAGCGAACAGAAAGCGGGATAGATTCATATGGAACAGAAAACGGAAGAATTCAGACGGGAGCTCGCAAAGCAACTGCGCCGTATCGCAGAATCAAAGCCTTATAAACTGGTTATCAGCAAACCGGCAGGCGAAGCGGCGTACCACAAGATTGTTGTCGAAGAAAAAGAGTCCTGCTATCAGGCGGCAGCCTACACACAAAAACAGGTATTTCACCAGAACATTTCTAAGGAACATCTGGTGGAATACCTGATTTCTGCTGTAACGGCGCAGTATTTACAGGTAAACGCCTGGGATGCGCACAAAGAACACGGGCTTTTGATCTCCAAAAAAGGAAAAGTGACCTACCGCGTCAGTGGGAAAGGCGCCAACGGGCCGAAAGCCCAGACCTTGCACAACCGCAAAAAGAAGTACCTTTTGCCGGAAGGGGCGGTGATTCCGCCGCTTGTCGATATGGGGATTTTTACACGGGAGGGCAAAGTCATACAGTCGATGTATGACAAATACCGCCAGATCAACCGTTTTCTCGAAATCGTCGAGGACGGACTGCGTGACTATACCAGTGAGCGCATAAATATCATAGACTTTGGCTGCGGTAAATCGTATCTGACGTTCGTGCTCTATTACTATTTACATGAGATCAGGGAAAAAGAGGTAGAGATTGTTGGTCTTGACCTGAAAGAAGAGGTGATCCGTGACTGTAACCGCGCCGCGGAAAAGTATGGCTACGATCACCTGCGCTTTGAAATCGGAGATATCAGCCGATATCAGGCGTCATTTCCGGTCGATATGGTGGTGACGCTGCATGCCTGCGATACCGCTACGGATTACGCGCTCTACCATGCGATCTGCTGGGGAGCCAAGATGATCTTTTCCGTGCCCTGCTGCCAGCATGAGTTGAACCGTCAGATCAAGACAGACACATTCTCGCTTATGACGCGTTATGGCATCGTAAAAGAGCGCTTTTCTTCGCTTGTGACAGATGCCGTGCGCGGCAATCTCTTAGAGTACTGCGGCTATAAGACACAGCTGCTGGAATTTATTGATTTTGCCCACACGCCTAAAAATATATTGATTCGTGCAGTGCAGACGGGGAGCGCCCGCGCGTTGGGGGACAGCGCGTTTGCAAAGATCGTGCCGTCCGCTGCCAAGAAGAAATATCTCACAGAGGTGACGGCGATGATGGAGGAATATCACTTAGAACCTACGCTTTACCGGCTGCTAAAAGAATCGGGGCGGATTGTGACGGAATGTTCATAGCTTGCTTAAGGTGCTGTTGTGGTAGGTCGTCGAAAAGGTAACGTCTTCGCCGAACCAATCGGGCGGCACAAAGGAGTTGGCCGCTTCCTCGGTCTCAAATTCTACTTCCGCGAGCAGCAGAGGTTTTAAGTCGCCGTCAAATACGTCAAACTCGATGAGATATTCGCCCGCGCTTGTCCGGTAGGGAATCAGATAGCGTCTTTTTTTGATGATGCGCCCGTCCACCTTCCCGCGCAGATGGTAAAAGGATTCTTTGTTTAAAGGGAGATTGTATTCCTCCCGCGTCATCAGGCCGCTTCCCTTGTAAGTCAGGGTGTATTTCTCATTGGAGCGGCGGATGCGCACGACGGGGTCGGTGTTTAAGTAGCCCTGTTCGATCTCTTTATATTCGTATTGTTCCAGATGGTCCGGCAGTCTGGCAATCAGATATTTGCGTTCGATCTCCATGGGAATATTCATATTTACCTCCATGTATTGACATCTTTTATCGTACACGCTTGCGTTGCGTGACAGACAGTCATGCAATAATGTTATTATAGCAGAAGATCGTATTGTTGTATATTTATTTCGGAAATTGCAAAGTCCAACGATTGCGCGGTAAGCGGTGCGGATGAGGGAAGATGCCGTGGTGTTCTTTACACCCGGCATGTTTTTTGCTACAATGTAAAAACAGGAAGCGGGGGAGAAATTATCTCCTGAAAAGCGCTGCTGGTTGTTTGGAAGTAAATCTGACAGATATCGACGAAATAAAAGAGTGAGAAACGGATTTTAATCAGAAGGAGAGGGGAAAGTTTATGAGTAAAATTGGAATTTTTATGGCGGATGGCTGCGAAGAGATCGAGGGGCTTACGGTGGTGGACATCATGCGCCGTGCCGATATGGAGATTGAAATGATTTCCATCACCGATCACAGAGAGGTGACGGGCTCTCACGATATCACATTTAAGGCGGATGTCACAGCCGACGAGGCAGATTATGATTCCTATGACGGCATTGTATTGCCGGGAGGGATGCCGGGCACGTTAAAGCTCGGGGCGAGCGGGAAAGTCAACGAAGTTGTGCGCCGGTTTGCCGAACAGAAGAAACTAGTCGCCGCTATCTGCGCGGCGCCCGGAGTTCTTGGAGCCGCCGGTATCCTGGAAGGAAAAGACGCGGCCTGCCATCCGGGCCATGAGGACAAGCTTACCGGCGCCAACGTGCGGTTTGAAGCAGTAGTCAGAGACAATAATATCATTACCAGCCGCGGCATGGGGACAGCGATTGCGTTTGCGCTTGCCATCGTCCGCTATTTTGCCGACGACGCGGCAGTGGAGAAAATTAAGAGCGGGCTGGTGTATGCTTGAGCATTTCGTTTGAAAAGCGGTAGTAAGAGCGGGATTGTACATAGATGGTGTGACTGGTATGCGGCCATAAAATACCTGGCACTCATAAAACGATATCAACCAAACAGCTAATAACTTATAGGTTGTTAGCCGTTGTTTTGACTGAATAAGTATTCCTATGTGTTGCATATTTATTCTATCGTAAATTTTTAAAACTTTAACTTTTATGTAAGGTAAATGCGGCAATTCATCGTGAGTTGGCGTCACAGTCTCTGCTTTTTTCTGAATGGAGCAAATGCCAGAGGTTCTAAGCGTGCTTCTTTGGGGCATCTGGTTATATG
>CAJTYI010000103.1 GCA_910584215.1 uncultured Roseburia sp.
CTGGATGCCCCAAAGGCATGCGTAAGTACCCCAGCGTTTTGGAGGTTTGGGCAAAAACAAGAGCACCTGCAGTTAGGATGCCGGCTGGACGCCGCTTCCATTACTGAGAATAAAAAGTATATTACTTCTGATAAGCGCCATTTTGTATATTTATTCATTTTGATGATATCAATCAAGACAGTGAATAACCTATAGGTGATTGTCAGGAAAAGGAGGAATGAGATGAAATATCAATGTGAGATGGTACAGGATCTGCTGCCATTGTATCAGGATCATATCTGTAGTGATGCGAGCAAACAGATCGTGGAGCAACATTTACAGGAATGTGAAAGATGCAGCCAGAGCATAAAACTGTTGCGGGATGCTTCGCTGGAAAGTCAACTCTACGAAGAGTGCGGTCATGTATTGTCGGCGCACAGGAAAAGCGAGAACAGAAGAACCCTAACAATCGGGATTGTCACAGGAGGGATTTTAATGATTCCGGTGGTTGTCTGCCTGATCTGCAATATTGCTATCGGTCATGGACTGGATTGGTTTTTTATCGTGCTGACGGCGATATTGTTGGCTGCGTCGCTTCTGGTGGTTCCTATGGTGGCGGCGGAAAAGAAATTGCTTTGGACACTTTTGTCCAGCACATGTGCGCTGCTGGCACTGCTGCTGACTTGCTGTATTTACACGGGAGGAAGTTGGTTCTTTGTGGCGGCGGTGTCCTGTCTGTTTGGCATATCGCTGATCTTTGCCCCCTTTGTCATTCGCGAGATTGCGCTGCCGCAAAAACTGCAAAAGCATAAAGCGCTGCTGGTCTATCTCTGGGATAGTCTGTGGCTGTATCTGCTGCTGATCGTCTGTGGCATCTTTGTACAGGGAGGGCAAGTTTACTGGAAGGTCTCGCTGGCTGTTGCAACGTATTATGTGATACTCGTATGCTTGTGGGTTATGGTGCTGCGTTATCTGCGCTGGAACGGTTGGACAAAGGCGGGGGTTTTGTCTATTCTTTCGGGCATATGGGGTGGCATTACCAACAATGTAATTGAATACTTTCTGTCGTCTGCAAACGGCGGATTAGAGCATGTGGACTTGTCGCAGGGATTCTCGCTGCTTGATGCGGATGCGTTCCAAGCCAATATAAATCTGACTGTCATACTGGTATCCGTATTGGCAGGTATCGTATGCCTGATCGTCGGCATCGGCAAAGGAAAAGCGAAGAAAGAGTAACAGTTGGGTCAAGTATTTTGGGGTTGCGATAAAAACTGTGATGTTAAACGGAGGCATTGCTGATTGCCTCCGTTTGTGTTATACTCAAAAAGATACTAAGATTATAACAAAGCTGGGGGAGGAGTAATGAATGTTTCTGAGAAAGTCGATTGAAAAGCGAACATACGACAAGGATAATTTGCAGCCGGTTTTAAAGTGCAGCATCTGCAATGGAGAGCAGGTTGCCGGGTTTAAAAACAGACAAACCGGCAAATTTGAGGAGGTTATGTATATACGCGACACAAAAGATTTGGCGGAGTTTTTGGAAATGTATGATTTAAGTTCCGTTGAAAAGGTGTATTAAAACAAAAAGTAAGACACGGATTCCCTTGTTTTGCCCCACCGGCACAGACAAGGGAATTTATTTTCATTCACGGGAGATGCGCGAGGGCAAGTTCCTTTCATCAACTGTAAGTGTTATCATGATGGACACTGTGCTATGATACATTCAGAAACGATATCCGCCCATCAGTTCCCGCGGGGAAAAGAAATATTCCGGTGAGTGATTGCTTGACCGGGAATTGGGGGCAGATGAAAACTGACAATAAGGAGGCGAAAACGATGGAACCTATTCTTGAGATTGAATCGTTAAAGAAGTATTATGGCAAATCAAAAAACCTGACTAAGGCGTTGGACGGTATTACCTTTCAGGTAATGCCGGGAGAATTTTTGGGCATTATGGGGAGCAGCGGGTCAGGCAAAACGACACTGCTAAACTGTATTGCCACTGTGGTCTGGCCGGATGCCGGAAGCATTGCGATGAACGGTAAGCAGATACAGAAACTGGCAGGTGCGGCGCTGGCCGATTACCGCGGCAAAGAGATCGGATATCTGTTTCAAAATTTTGAATTGCTGGATAATCTGACCGGATATGAAAATATCATGCTGCCGCTGTCGCTTCACGGTGTTCCCGAACAGGAGGGCAGACAGCGCCTGGAACAACTGGCAGCCTATCTGGAAATCATAGATGTCCTGCACAAATTTCCGGCGCAGATGTCAGGTGGTCAGAAGCAGCGGATAGCGGCGGCCAGATCATTAATATTACGGCCGGGGGTGATCCTGGCGGATGAGCCGACCGGGGCCCTTGATTCCAAAAATGCCAAGACATTGATGGAAAAACTGCTGGGATTAAACCAGGAAGAGCAGGCAACCATTTTGATGGTGACGCATGACTGCAATGCCGCCAGCTACTGCAGGCGTATATTATTTATACAGGACGGCGTAATCTTTCACGAGCTAAGACGCAATATCCCTGACGAATCAGGGCAGGAATTTTATGCCCGTATCTTACAGGTGATGGCGCAATTGGGAGGTGGCAGTGCAAATGTTCTTTAAATTGGTTTTTCGCAACAGCAAAAGAAATCGCAAGGAAAACGGTTTGTTTTTTGGGGCGCTGTTGGTCTCGGTGATTGCATTTTATATTGTATTGTCTTTGTCCCGCCAAGATGTGATGATTTTTTTGGCGCGGATGGAGAGCGATGCGGTGGACCGTCTGATGGATATCATCCCCGTATTCTATGGATTGACATTATTTCTGCTGTTCTTTCTCATCTATTATGCCAGCCGGTTTCAGCTGGAACGGCGCAGACACGAGTTTGGCGTTTATCTGATGTTTGGCATGCGCCGCGTCAAGCTGTTTGCCATGCTGCTGGCCGAGGATTTCCGCAATAGTATGATTTCCTTGGCGATCGGGCTGCCTGCCGCCGTTTTGCTCTCGGAACTTATCAGTCTGATAACGGCGCGCCTGGTGGGAATTGGCATTGTCGGTCATCAGGTCTCATTTTCGCCGCAGGCGGCGATTTGGACCGCGGCGGGATTTTTGCTAATAAAATTCGTTGCTTTTTTGATTTTAAGCGGCAGAATCAGCAGGCAGACCATCGGCGCATTGATGGCCTGGCCGCCGGCCGGGGTTAAAAGGCAGATGCCGCCATTTGTCTATGCGGTTGCAGCGGTGGCTGGTATATTGAGCCTGGCCGCCGCTTATGTCATGATTGTCTTTGGCGATGCATGGTATGATATCATGCGAATGGGAATTACTCTTTTGCTTGGTACGGCCGGAACATGGACACTGTTTTTTGGCATGCGCTTTTTGATCGGTCTTGCGGTGCGGTCAGGAAAACATGACCGCCGGCTCCATGTGTTTCATTTCCGCCAGATTCAGGAGACGGTCATACAGCGCTCCGGCACGCTTGCCGTCTGCTCTTTGCTGATGTTGTCCGCGCTGACCTGTTTTGGGGCGGGGGTGGCGATTTCACGTTTCTATGGGGAGTCTGAGCCGCATGTGCTGGACTATACGTTTGATGGCAGTCTAAACGGGGACACTCCCGCCCAGATTCGGCAGAAATTAGCCGCGCATCAGTTGGAAACGGAGTTTTTGGAGCTGTTTGAGATGCGGGTGGGATATATCCGCACCGCAAAGGATTTCGACCACGCCTTTGCCATGGAGCCGCTCATGACTGCTCTGCGCCAAAGGAAGCCGTCGAGGGAGCGGGATGTACTTTTGAATAACCTTTCGTACGCCATGTATCCGCATATCATTTCACTGAGCGGCTATAACCGGCTTTTGGCCGCGGCGGAGCTGCCAGCGCTTGCATTGGGGGAAGAGGAAGCCGCAATTTATATGGACAGGGAGTTTACCGACGCCAAAAGATTGGAGCTGCTCAATGATATTTTAAAGACAAGTCCGAAGGCCAGTCTGGATGGAGCGGAAATTACTCTGACGGGGAGCGTACAGACGACAAAGCTTGTCACCGATCGCTCGATCACGCTGTCCTTTGCGCTGATTCTCGCGGACGAAATGTTTGAATATTACACGCAGGGCGATTATGACGTCTATCTCGACGGTATACTGGCGGAACGCGAGTCGGAGAATGGAGGGCTTATGGCTGCCATTTCAGAGATGAATCAGAAACTAAATGAGGCCGGCGTCCCCTATGAGAGTTATCTGCAAAACATGGGACGACAGTTGTTTTATATGGTGGCGTCCAGCTATATTACCATGTATCTGGCAATTATTTTTCTTATGATTGCCAATACGGTGATCGGCGTACAATTCTTGATGAATCAGCAGCAGACCAGCCGCCGTTATCGGACGCTGATACGTTTGGGCGCGTCACATGATGTTTTGTGCGGCTCGTCGCGCAGACAGATCAATTGGTATTTTGGCCTCCCCATCGTTGTTGCGGTTTGCAGCAGTATCTTTGGCGTGCATGCGCTGCTCACCGGAATATTATCTTCGCGGTCGAGGGGCAGCTTGCCCGAAATGATGATCGTCTCTTTTGCTATGATTTTGGCAATGTGTGTGGTAGAATATTTTTATATTGCGGCAGTAAAGCGGGCCAGTGACCGTTACCTGTTGACGCTTATGGTGCCGGAGCGGGAAGAATAAATCGTGAGGAAAGTTAGTATATGAAATCCATTGCAGTTGTGGAAGATGAACTTTTTATGAGGGAAGAATTATCCGATCTGTTGCGCAAGGGTGGTTATGAGGTGAAAGAGATCACGGAGTTTTCCGATGTGACGGGGCAGCTTTTATTGTGTTCGCCGGATTTGATCTTGCTTGATCTGAATTTGCCGGGAGTCAGCGGATTTCAAATTTGCAGGGAATTAAAACAAAAGAGTTCCGTTCCGGTTCTGGTGTTGACCTCGCGTGACCAGATGCGGGATGAATTACATGCCCTCGAGCTGGGAGCGGATGAGTATTTGACGAAACCTTGCAGAGGAGAGCGGCTTTTGGCTCGCGTGGCGAATGTGATGAAGCGCTATGAGGGCCGCTCTAACTTGCTCGAGGGCGCGGGCTTCCTCTTGGACAGACAGACGTATACGCTGTATATTGACAACCGCTCTGTTATCCTGCCGAAGAATCAGGGCAGGATACTGGAAGCGCTTATGAGCCATGGGGAAGATGTGGCGACAAAGGAAGAGCTGTGTGTGGCGATCTGGGGAACGACAGAGTTTATTGATGAAAACGCACTCCAGGTCAACCTCACACGCCTGAAAAAGACGATGGCGGGGCTTGGGATGCGCCGACAGATTGTCCCGGTTCGCGGGGTCGGTTACCGGCTCACGGAGGAAGGAGGGGCGCTATGAAACGTGACCTGAAGCGTATTTGGCCGTATCTTCCATGGCTTTTGCTTCTGTTGGGAGTGGATGCGTTTTCGTCACTGCTCTTGTGGATTGCCAATGTGCGTGCCTTTTATGCCATGATAACGTTGATTGTATTGGCGACAGTGCTTTTTTTTACGGTTTTATGTACAGTTTTGATACGGCGGGAACGCAAAAGAGAACAGGCTTTTATAAATTTTCTCAGCAATCCGGATGATTATCGGGAAGAGATGCTTATAGAGGCCGTTGCCGCACCGCACAGAGAATACATGCATCTGCTGGGCAGGCTGCTGCGTGAGAACCAATCTGCCTATGCCGGTCTAGAGGTACAGATAGGTGATTATGAAGAGTATGTGGAAACATGGGCACATGAGATTAAGACGCCGCTGTCTCTGTTGACATTTCTGCTTGATAACCGCAGAGACGAATTGTCGGCGGTCGTGCGTGTAAAGTTAGACTATATCAGAAACCGTCTGCAGGAGTCCGTTGACCAGATGTTGTTTTACGCGCGCCTTAACGGTACGAGAAAGGATTATCTGTTTGAGCACATCTGCGTCCGGGCATGTGTGGAGGAAGTGTTGTTGGATTATCAGCCGCTGTTGGAGGAAAAACAATTTCAGATCAGCTTCCACTTGTCTGATGATCTGGTATACACGGACCGCAGAGGGCTGCATTTCCTATTGGGGCAGATCGTTAGCAATTCTGTCAAATATTGCGGCGGTGAACCGGAGCTTTGTTTTACCTCCTTTGAAAAAGACGGTCGCTATGGTTTAAGTGTTCGGGACAATGGCATCGGCGTACACCGCTGTGACCTGCCGTATATTTTTGAAAAAGGCTTTACCGGCGGAATGGGGGATGAGCGAAAAAGGGCGACCGGAATGGGACTCTATCTCGCCAAGGAAATGGCGAAAGCGTTAAACCTGTCCCTGCATGCGGATGCGCAGTGGGGGAGGGGGTTTGAGATGCAGATTTTGTTCCCTGTAGTGTCAAGGACGCCTGAACATCCTGAGCTATAGAACCATAAGCAGAGTCCCCGCACCGATCAGCACACAGCCGATCAGGGACTTTGCTTTAAATTCTTCATGTAGAAATACAAAGGCCAGAACAAGTGTAATTACGACACTCAGCTTGTCAATCGGCACGACCTTGGACGCTTCTCCCAACTGCAGTGCCCGGTAATAACACAGCCAGGACGCACCCGTTGCCAGACCGGAAAGAATCAAAAAGATCCAGCTCTTTTTGCCGATCTGCCCTATGCCATTTTGTGCGTTTGTCAAAAAAACCATTCCCCATGCCATAAAAACGACCACGATGGTTCGTATTGCTGTCGCAAGGTTAGAATTTACGCCCTCTATGCCGACCTTAGCCAGTATAGAAGTCAGCGCCGCGAAAATTGCAGACAATATTGCAAACAAAAGCCACATAAACGACTCCTCCCGTCTTACATTTTTCTTTGCTGTCTATTGCCCACAAATGTTACAGGGCATCTTAATGTGAAATAAAATCCAAGAATGCAATGTTACAGAGCATCTGAATATGAAACCGAAATCTAAGAATGCAATGTTAAAAGGCATCTGAATATGAAACCAGAATCCAAGAATGCAATGTTACAAGACAATTACAGTCTTTGAATATCTAATATTATAGAGTATCTTCTATGCGCTGTCACCTCCTATCCTTAGAAAACACCATAGTTCCATAAATATAAAAGGTTGCACGACACTTCGATGCCAGTTTTTATGGCATTTCCGCCAGGTGTGTGTGACGTTTAAAATATTTCTTGACTTTTGGGGAGGAAACTTGTATTATATGTATGACTGATTTGGTATTTTTAGTCATATAGAGGGAGGAGAACTATGGCGCGGAGTTTTACAGAGCGGGAAAAAGAAAACATCAGAGTAAGCCTGCAGGAAGCTTGTAAGCAGAGCTGGACACAATATGGCTATAAAAAAACGAGTGTCGATGAACTTTGTAGACAGGTCGGTATCTCAAAGGGAGCCTTTTACCTATTTTTTGAAACGAAAGAAGATCTTTTTTGTGAAGTCCTATGTTCCGTGCAAGAACAAATTTGCGTTGCGGCATCCAAGATAATAGAAACACACAAAGATAAATATGGTGTTGCGGAAGCTTTGAAGCTCATTTATCGGGAATACGATCACAACAATTTTTTGTATCATGCAAACAGCGCAGACTTCACCGTTTTTAGGAACAAGTTATCAGAAAAACAGGCCGAAAGGATCGAGGCATCCAATCGTATGAGCCGGCAGCTTTTTGTCAGCCAGCCGTATCTGAAATTTAAAATTGATGAGGATTTGGCGATGTCAGTGATTTATGCGTTAATTATGAATATTAAAAACAAGGATATTTTGCACAATCACAGGGAAACTTTTGATTTTATGGTTGATCGTTTGATTGACAGTTTGTACGAATAACGAGGAGGTAGAAAATGAAAATAGAAGTTGTAACTAGAAATAATACGGAGGTTGCTGTCGTTTGCAGTGATGAGCTGCTGATTACAGATACAGCGTCCGCGCTGGATTTTATCATGACGGTAAAATACGAGACGGGCTGCTTAAATATTGCTGTAAACAAGGGGGCAGTCATCCATGATTTTTTTATTCTGAGCACTTGTCTGGCCGGTGAAATTTTACAGAAATTCATCAATTATGGGGTGCGGTTTGCTATCTATGGAGATTTTTCTGAGTATACGAGCAAACCTTTGAAAGATTTCATGTATGAGAGCAATAGAGGAAAAGATTTTTATTTTCAGCCCAGCGCTGCTCTTGCTGTCGAGAAGCTTTCTGGATGCTCTTAAAATTCCACTTGCCGCCGGTGAACTTTTTCGCTGTGCTTATATTCTTTACAGAGCGTACCATTTTTGGTTGGTGCGCTCTGCGTACTGGTACGTTTTTCTTATTTTATCTTTGAAAAGATTAATCCATTGCCTTTATTCCCGCGTCAGACAATTTTTTAAGATTTTCCACCATATTATTTAACAGTTCAGGGGAATGTCCGTTCCATTTAGTTACCTCAGCCACAATTTTTAGAGGTTGCTTAGAACGATATGATTTTGTTGGATTTCCGGGGAATTTCTGATCGGTAAGGTTTGGATCGTCTTCAAAATCCCCTGTTGGCTCGACAACATAGATTCGTTCCCTGCCGTCACCCTCTGCAAGTTCTGCCCCCCAAATGGCTGCATCCAAAGTTCCTGCAAAATAAACATATGCGGATTTTCTTTGGTCGTTATAATTCTTTTTCATTCCTGTGGTTATTAAATCTCCTGTTTCCAAATCTGCCTTTGTTCCATGAAAAAAAGAACCGCGACTAAAAACTATTTGTTCACTCATCTAATTTGATCTCTCCTTTTCGCTCTAATTGTTACTTTGATTATACCATGATTGGATGCGAAGCATACATAATTTGATTATAATATCAGGTTGTGCATATTTTTGGATAGATTAGGAAACTCACTTGTTCATTGGCTCTGCGTCTTAAGCGTCTGGCTCTTTGAGAGTTTATTTGTTTTCCCCTGCAAATGGGAATTTAACTACCTCTTAATTAATCGTTTAATTTTGGGAAGTATGAAACTCCCTAACAAATATAAATTACACAGATATACAAATAGATTTCCAATATACGAATAAAGAGTAAAGCGTCCTTTCATAGCAACCTGTGCTGATAATGTCTTTGTATCAGACTGAAAGTAATCGGTCTGTGCCAACACACAGCCCTTAACATTTGAAACAATCGACATTCCG
>CAJTYI010000104.1 GCA_910584215.1 uncultured Roseburia sp.
GGGACTTTGCGAGCCGGGGCGTTTAGGGGAACTAGAAAACAGCAACGATTTCTGTCTTTACCGGGACGGACAGACACGACGAGGTGGTTCAACACTGAAAAGACGCGCAACTCGATGCCCCAAACGGCATGCGAGAACCCCTGACGTTTTTCCGGAGGGTCAAAAGACAAGCAGCACCTGCATTTATGCTGTCTGCCGGCCGCCGCATTTACACTGTGAATATAAAAATATATAACACTACCGATCGAACAGCTATGCATATTTATTCATTTAATAACCTATACTTTTTTTAATTTCGCGAAAGTGGCAAACATCTTCTTTCTTCCCGCCCGGTCAAACTCTACCGTCACCTCAAAGTCTCTGCCGCCCGCAACGATATCTGACACGGTGCCCTCGCCAAACTTAAGATGCACCACTCTGTCTCCCACACCGTAATCGAGATGATTCTGCTCGGTTCCCGCGCCCACAAATGCCTTTGCCTGCATTGTCTGACCCAAAGGCACCTGCCGCATCGTCTGCCGCCTGGGCGGCTTTTTGTTCTCCCTCTCTGCCTCCGTGACAAAAGAAGGTATCACTGGAACCCGCTCAAAAAGCTGCTCCGGTATCTCCTTTACAAAGCGCGATATCCGGTTAAACTGCGTCTCCCCGCGGATCATCCGCTGTCTGGCGCAGGTGATGCACAGTTCGCGTTTGGCGCGCGTAATCCCCACATAGGCAAGGCGCCGCTCTTCCTCTAAATCCTCTGCGGCATTGTCGGAGACAATCGACATATAGCTCGGAAACAGGCCGTCCTCCATGCCCGCCAGATAGACTTTGGGAAACTCCAGTCCTTTGGCGCTGTGCAGCGTCATCAGCACCACATAATCACTGTCGGATTCCAGACCGTCGATATCGGCGACAAGCGCCACCTCCTCCAAAAATCCGCTAAGCGTCGGATTCTCTGCCTCCTGTTCGTATGTTACCACCTTTGTGATCAGCTCGTCGATGTTTTCAATCCTTCCCTCCGCCTCGTCTGTGTGCTCCGCCTCCAGCTCGCTCACATAACCGGTCTCTTCGATCACCTGGCGCAGCAGCTCGGCGACGCCAATATGCGGCAATTTGCTGCGCATCACCTGTATGAAATTGACGAAGCCTTTGAGCTTTGCCGCAGCCTTTCCCATTGACGGTATGGTTTCCGCCTGTTTAAGCGCCTCGTAAAATCCAATGCCGTAAGCCTGCGCATAGTCGGACACACGGTTTAGCGTCGTGGCGCCGATGCCGCGCTTTGGCACATTGATGATCCTGCGCACCGCAAGCTCGTCCCTGGCATTGTCAATCGTCTTTAAATAGGCCAGCAGATCTTTGATCTCTTTTCTGGCATAGAAATTAACGCCGCCCACAATCTTGTAGGGAATGTTGGCTACGATAAACCGCTCCTCGAACAAACGGGACTGCGCGTTTGTTCGGTAGAGGACTGCCTGGTCGCCGTAAGCAAACGCCCCTTTTCTCACGCCGGAGGCGATGGCGCGCGCCACATAATCCGCCTCCTCATAGGCGGTATCAAACTGTGCAAAATCGAGCGGCGTGCCGGCGCCGTTGGCGGTCCAAAGCATTTTTTTCTTGCGTCCCACGTTGTTGGCAATGACACTGTTGGCCGCATCCAAAATTGTCTGGGTCGAGCGGTAATTCTGTTCCAGTTTTATCACCGCCGCGTCCGAAAAATGCTTCTCAAAGTTTAAAATATTGTAAATATTGGCTCCGCGAAACTTGTAGATCGACTGATCGTCATCCCCGACCACGCAGAGGTTTTTGTATTTGCCCGCAAGCAGGCGTATCAGCTCAAACTGCGCCGTATTGGTATCCTGGTATTCATCCACCATAATATACCGAAAACGTTCCTGATAATAGTTTAAGACCTCGGCGTCAGCTTGTAATAACTCCACCGTCTTTACAATCAGATCGTCGAAATCGAGCGCATTGTTTCTATGTAATGTCTCCTGGTACTCACGGTATACCTCCGCCTGTTTCTTCTTTGCAAAATCCATACTCGCGGCGGCGCGGCGCGCAAACTCTGCCGGGGAAACCAGCTCGTCCTTGGCATGGGAAATCACCGCGAGAAAACTTTTTTCTTTATATATTTTGGTGTCGATCTCCATCCGCTTACAGACATCTTTCATGACAGACTTAGAATCATCGGCATCATAGATTGTAAAATTAGTATCGTATCCGATGCGGTCAATATAGCGCCGCAAAATGCGCACGCAGCTCGAATGAAACGTGGAAACCCAAATGCTCTCCGAGCCAAAGCCCACCAATCCGTCGATGCGCTCGCGCATCTCCCCTGCCGCCTTATTGGTAAACGTAATCGCCATAATATTGTAGGGGGCCACGGCGCGCTCCCCGATCAGATAGGCCGTCCGATGCGTCAAAACTCTGGTCTTGCCGCTGCCCGCGCCCGCCAAAATAAGAACGGGCCCCTCCGTCTTTAATACCGCCTCCCGCTGCTGTTCATTTAAACTGTCGTAAATACTCATGATTATCCTCCGTGGCATTTGCGCTGCTTTCTGCTCATTACGCAAGCTGTAAAGCAGCTTATAAATAAGCGCCGCTTTCGCACTTATTTTATCGTACCATATTTTAGGTTGTTTTTCCATGTAAAAAAATATATAATGAATATATCACTAATTGAAAAATGCCACAAGGAATACCCACGGAGGTAAGGTATGAAAAATTTTAAAGTAAAAAATCTGCTGATGTTCATCAGCATGTCCCTGGTAATCTGCGTTTCTGTTATTTTAGTGGGTATCTCCATTTATAATATCAAATCTGCAACCACCCTGTCTGTATTTGAATACCGCAATGCTATGAACAATGGCTATAAGTTGGAGATTCAATCGCAAGTTCAGACCGTCATCCATGTGCTGCAGGCAGAATACGACAAAATTGCGTCACAGGGAATCAGCGAGGAACAAGCTCAGGAAAACGCCAAAGAGATCATCCGAAGCATGCGCTACCGCGACGATGACAGCGGATACTTCTGGATCGACGCCATCGACGGCACCCTGATTATGCATGGAGTGCTTGCGGAACAGGAGGGCAGCAACCGTCTCGATCTTGAAGACCAGAACGGCGTTATGATCACACAGGAGATCATTAAAATATGCTCCGGCGCGGACGGCGGCGGGTACAATGAGTTCTATTTCACCAAATCCGACGGCGTGACCGTAGCGCCGAAACTGGCCTACTCCCAACTGTTTGAGCCATGGGGGTGGACCGTATCCACCGGCAACTATATCGATGAAATGCAGCAGGAAATGCAAACCGTTTCCAAAACACTCGATGCGCAGTTTAATCGCTTCTTCATTTTTATTGTCATCGTCACCTTAGCGCTGATTGTCATCTCCATTCTCATTGCCAGAAAAATGGGCGATACGATCTGCCAGCCGCTCGACAGGATTCAAATGCTCGCCACCAGACTTTCCAAAGGCGATCTTTCTGTTCCCGTCGATGTCACGGGCAAAAACGAGCTCGGCGTCACGGCTGCGGCATTAAATGAGGCGCAAAAAAATATGGTCGCGCTGATTTTAAATGTCACCAACACTGCAAAAGACTTATCCAACGCCATTTTTGAATTTCAGAGCAACTTCTCGGCAATGGGTGACTCCATCCAAAATGTCACGATCGCCATCAACGAGATTGCAGAAAACAGCACGGGACAAGCTGATTCCACCTCCGAGGCGTCGAACGGAATCGATGCAATCTCCGAGAGCATCGGACAGACTGCTTCCGAAGCGATTTCCCTGGATAAAAACACCAAGACCATGCAGGATTACTCTCAAAAATCCATGCAGACACTCGAGGAATTGATACAGATCAACAGTGAAACCACAAAAGATCTTCAGGAAATGTATACGCAGACAGAAACCACAAACAGCTCCGTGGAAAAGATTCACCAGGCCACAGAGCTGATCTCGGCCATCGCCTCACAGACAAACCTGCTGTCGCTCAATGCCTCCATCGAGGCGGCCAGAGCAGGCGATTCCGGAAAAGGTTTTGCCGTTGTGGCGGGTGAGATCGGCAATCTGGCATCCCAGTCAGACTCCGCCGCCAAAGAAATCAACTTTATTATCGATGAATTGACCACTAATTCCACAAAATCGATCGAGATCATGAACCGTATCCACCAAATCTCGAACCAGCAGCTAACCGTGCTGCACAATACGAACGAAATGTTCCACAGCTTGCAGAAATCCCTCAATAACTGTATTGATTCCACCGACGTGATCACTGCGCACATCTCTGTCGTCAACGATCAGAAAGATAAGATTTTGGGAAGCGTCGGCACATTAAATGAACTCGCCACAGACAACGCGGCCTCCACGGAGGAGACGTTCAGCATGGCGACCGAGCTCGAGCAGGCCGTCAGCGAATCAAGGGACATCGTCCAAAAATTGTCTACGGATGTGCAGACCGTGATGGATACCCTAGATCAATTCCATCTGTAGAAGAAACGAGGAAATTATGGATTCAGACACAAAGAAATTTTTGAGTTCGATCTTGAAGGAACTGAGTAAGATAGATTATGTAAAACCGGAGGATATCCCCAATATTGACCTGTATATGGATCAGATCACAACGTTTATGGATGCCCAGTTAGAGGCATCCAAACGGTACGCCGACGATAAGATCTTAACCAAAACCATGATCAACAACTACACCAAAAACAATCTGCTGCCTCCGCCGGAGAAGAAGAAATATAACAAAGAACATGTGCTGACACTGATTTTTATCTATTATTTTAAAAATATACTGAGTATCAGCGATATCCAGCATGTGCTCAATCCCATTACCGATCAGTATTTCGGCGGCGACAGCAATTACAACCTCGAGGCGATCTATAAAGAGGTCTTTAGTCTGGAATACTCCGAGACCAAGCACATCATGCATGATCTCGCCAAAAAATTTCAGACTGCTATGAACACATTTGCGGAAGCCGAAGATGGGGCGGAAGCCGATCTATTGCGCACGTTTAGTTTTATCTGTATGTTGAGTTATGATGTGTTTGTGAAAAAGACGATCATTGAAAAACTGATCGACCATACCGCCATGCAAGCTGACGAAAAAAAAGATAAAGATAAAAAAGATAAAGAAAAGAAATAATTTATTTTGCCGGGAAAGCTTACGCTTCCTCCCCGGCATCATCACAGGAGTTCATTCTCGCGAACACCATATCATATCCGTCTTTTCCATAGTTTAGGGAGCGGTTCACGCGGCTGATGGTGGCAGTGGACGCTCCCGTTTTCTCTGCAATGTCCAGATAAGTCTTTTGTTCCCGCAGCATTTTCGCTACCTCAAATCTCTGTGACCAGGATAGAAGCTCATTGATCGTACAGATATCTTCAAAAAAGCGATAGCATTCCTCTTTGTCACGCAGGCTTAATATCGCTTCAAACAGTTGTCCTACCGCTTCCGTCCTAAGATTTTTACTCATGTCATATGTCTCCTTTTGTCATATTCTAACCATGTCCTTTACGAGCAATATTCAGTAAGGCATATAAATTTTAGCATATTAAAGTTTTAAAGTAAATACTCTTTTTCTTGTATTTATCAACGATGACTGTTATAATTAATCAAAAATGGAGAGGTCATTCACATGAAAAAAGTTGGACAATTTTTGTTTACGTTTATTCCCCTCGTCGTTGCAGTACTCCTGCAATTTCTCGTGGGATGCTACTGTGTCGGTATCGCGTTTCTTGCAAGCAGTATTTACAGCTTTCAATTAGAATCGGGTCTCCAACATTTCATACCGTTCTTCCAGCGGCTCTCCACAGACACGATGTTTAGTGCAACCCTGATGATGAATTATTCGCTCTTTGCCATGGCGCTCTTCGGTATCTGGTACTACTGCTGCTATGGAGGTGTATACCGCGTCCGCCTCTCGAGCGCCTTTCACCCGCTTTCTCTGCTGGGAATCCTGATGTTAGTGCCCGGCGCGCAGTTTGTCACTTCCTATATTGTCACACTCGTTTCCCTCGTGTTCCCAAGCTGGCTGGAAACATATGAGAAGCTTCTTGAAAACTCCGGCATCTTCGGCTCTCTCTCCGTGCCCTTAGCGTTCTACGGCGCCCTGTTCGGCCCGATTGCAGAGGAGTTGATCTTCCGCGGCGTCACACTGCGCCAGGCTCAAAAAACGCTCCCTTTCTGGGCAGCCAATATCATGCAGGCGCTTATTTTTGGCATCTATCATATGAATCTATTGCAGGGCACCTACGCTTTCTTCGTGGGCCTGCTGCTTGGGTACATCTGCAGACGCGGGAAGATTCACAGTTCTATCCTGCTTCACATCCTGTTTAACGCCTGGGCTCTGTTTTTGTCCGGTCACCTCAAATTCGGCTCTTCCCCCACAGACGCCCTAATCATTTTTCTGCTGACTATCGCGCTGTTTTTGGGCGGCATCGTCTGTTTTACGGCGGGGACAAACCGTCTGTCAACAGAAGAATCCTAATCCGCCAGATATTGTCTCAAAAAATCAATCAGCGTTTCCATCTCTGCCTGCGTACCGATACTGATGCGCAGGTAGTTTTTTATGCGCTCTTTGGAAAAATAGCGCACATAGATATTCTCGTTTCGCAGCGCTTCAAATATCTGCTTTGCGGGCACCAACCGATGTGTGGCAAAGATAAAGTTACTTTTGGAATCACAGAAAGAAAAACCCAATACCAAAAGCTCTTTTTTCGTCCACTCCCTAGTATCTATGATCCGGCGCCTGGTACTCTCAAAATACGCTCTGTCGCGTATCGCCTCCACGCCCAGCGCCAAAGACGTCTGATTGAGCGTGTAGGAATTAAACGAGTATTTGACGTCGTTGATATATCTGATCAGCTTCTCATTACCCATGGCAAATCCGATGCGCATACCGGCCATAGAGCGGGATTTGGAAAAGGTCTGAACGACGAGCAGATTATCGTATTTTTCTATGAGCGGCAGCGCCGAGACCCCGCCGAAGTCGATATACGCCTCATCGACCACGACGATGACATCCCGGTTATGCACCACAATATCTTCGATCTCAGTCAAATCCATCAAAGCCCCGGTCGGTGCGTTTGGATTGGGGAAGATCACGCCGCCGTTTTCACCATAGTAATCCTCTTTTTTTATCAGAAATGACTCATCCAACGACTTAACCTCATATGGAATCCGCAGCATGTCCGCCCACACGTCATAAAATGAATAGGTGATGTCCGGAAAACAGATCGGTTTTGCGGAGTTAAAAAAGGTCATAAATATCATGGCGAGCACATCGTCGGACCCTACGCCGACAAATACCTTCTCTGCGCTCAATCCGTAATATTCGGCGATCGCCTCCACCAAAACCTTGCAGGTAGGCTCCGGGTATAGACGCAGCTTGTCCGTTTCAAAGGTTTCCAAGGCCCGCAAGACCCCCGGAGCCGGTGGATAAGGGTTTTCGTTGGTATTCAGTTTGATGACGGATGCCTGCTCTGGCTGTTCGCCCGGCACATAGGGCACCACTTTTCTCACATAATTCTCCCAGTTATCCATGCTCTCTCCCATCACTCTTTCCGTAAGCCGTAGGCAGCGGCCAGTTTCGCAAACGCAGGCAGTGCGTTTTTGACTGTCTCGTGGGAAACGCAGTACGCCAGCCGCACAAATCCCGGACATCCAAACGCCGTCCCCTTTACCATCAGAATGTGGTATTTCTTTCCCTCATTTACAAACGCTTCCTCATTTTCCACCGGAGACTTCATCCACAGATAGAATGCCCCCTCCGGCTTGATGCAGGTAAAACCAAGTTTCGTCAGTTCCTCATAGAGCATCCTGCGGTTCTCATCATAGAACGCCACGTCGGTCTGTTCCTCCAGACAACGCGCCACCGCTTTCTGAATCAGGGACGGTGCATTGACAAACCCCAGGGTGCGGTTGGAAATTTCGATACCGCGAATCAAATCCTCCGCGTCCGCCGCCTCGTTTGGCACAGCGACGTAGCCGATACGCTCTCCCGGCAGTGACAGCGATTTGCTAAACGAATAGCCGACGATCGTGTTTTTATAATATTTGGTCAAAAAATCAACCTGATTGCCATCATAGACGAGCTCACGGTACGGTTCGTCGGAAATCAGATAGATGTCTGTGCCGTACTCCTTTTGTTTGTCCTCCAGGATGGCCGCGATACGACGCATCGTCTCCGGTTTGTAGATGACGCCGGTGGGATTGTTCGGCGTATTGACAATGACAGCCCGCGTGTTTTCGGTGATCTTATTTGCAAAATCACTCAGATCGGGCTGGAATGTCTCTTTGTCGGGCGCTACCGTAATAAGTACGGCGTCAAAATTGTCCGCATATCCCCGATATTCTCCAAAAAACGGCGCGAACGCAATCACCTCATCCCCCGGATTTAAAATCGTTTTAAATATTATATTCATGCCGCCGGCTGCGCCCACGGTCATCGTGATATTGTGAGCGTCAAAATCCGTGCCAAAGCGCTTGTTGAGATTGTCCGCAATCGCCCGGCGCACCGCTTCATATCCGGCATTTTCCATATAGCCGTGCAGTTCCATGGAACCGACCGCACCTCTCTCGTCGGCTTCCCGCAAAATATCGCGCATGGCGTCATTGACTGCGGACGGCGCAGGCGTCGCCGGATTGCCCAGCGAAAAATCGTAGACATGTTCTGCCCCAAATCTGGCCGCCATCTCCTTGCCCTCGACAAACATCGCGCGGATTGCAGAACTGCCCTGCAATGCCTTTTGTATTTTTTTTGAAATCATATTTACCTCATTTCCGGCGGACCCTCTGCCCGCTCTAACTCATACTTTGCCTAAGTTTCTACGCAAACAACGGACAGTACGCTCTGCGAACTGTCCTTATATTTCGACACCTTTATTACCTATCATGCAAAATGTATAGGTTATTAGCCTATAAAACTTTATACCACATAAATGAATAAATATACAAAATGGCACTTATCAGAAGTGATATACTTTTTATTCTCAGCATATGGAAGCGGCGTCCAGCCGGCATCTTAACTGCAGGTGCTCTTGTTTTTGCCCGAACCTCCAAAACGCCGGGGTACTAACGCATGCCTTTGGGGCATCCAGCTATGATACACGT
>CAJTYI010000105.1 GCA_910584215.1 uncultured Roseburia sp.
CTCTTGTTGCAGTCGCCAATTTGAAAAATCATCCGTTGCTCTTTTCATAATCCTGTCCTCGGAATTTTTCGTTTGCCTGCCCATATCACACATACAGCAAGACATAAGCTCCCGCCAGTACAAGGGCTTTGGACTTTAAGTATAGCACATCTCCCTGACGAAAACAATCACCGCTTTACATCCATTCCGCCCACCGCACAACCGGCGGGCATGGACATTTAGGCTTGCGGCACAGCCCCCAAACCCCCATGAATACGGGCTTCCTGGGGCGCTCCAAGCCCCGGCGCGGGGCGGGGTAAGGGTTTTATACTACCTGCCCCCGAAAACGGCTTTTAACCGTCCACAGGCGCGTTTTGCGCCCCTTTTTCTGCCCCTGTTTCCCACCATGCCGAATAGTTTTCCGTCAATAACTCAAAAAAGCACTTGACAAAACGCTTCATGTCTTAATATTTATGATGATTATGAATTTATGGACAGAGAACTGCAGGAACTGCTCGAAAGCCTTGTCTGTGAATATCTCGCTTAAAAAGCGGTAAATGCAAGCCCTACGCGAAACTGTTGCAGCATTTACTCTTTTTCTTTGATAAATATATATTTTTTTATTGACTTCAAGTATACTTGAAGTGTTATATTTTGTTATAGAAGCTAATATTAGATCAGGAGGGATATGACTATGTACATTGCAAACGACAAACGCTATGAAACTATGAAATACAACCGCTGTGGAAACAGCGGGCTGATGCTGCCTGCCGTCTCTTTGGGGCTTTGGCATAATTTCGGCTCCAACGGCAACTTCGAGACCATGCAGGATATGATATTTACCGCATTTGACAACGGCATCACCCATTTCGATCTCGCCAACAATTACGGTCCCGTGCCGGGAGCGGCGGAAGAAAACTTTGGCCGTATATTGAACAAGGGACTTGGCGCCTACCGCGATGAGATTGTTGTCTCCACCAAAGCCGGCTACGAAATGTGGGACGGCCCTTACGGCAATTGGGGCAGCAAGAAATATCTGGTTTCCAGTCTCGACCAGAGCCTAAAACGCATGGGGCTTGACTACGTGGATATTTTTTATCATCACAGACCGGACCCGGAAACACCGCTGGAGGAGACGGTCCGTGCGCTCGACGGTATCGTGCGCAGCGGAAAAGCTCTCTATGTGGGCATTTCCAACTACAACAAAGAGCAGACGATCGAGACTGCCAGACTGTTCCATGAACTCGGCACACCGTTTATCATCAACCAGCGCAAGTATTCCATGTTTGTCCGGGATATTGAGACCGACGGCCTCAAAGACTACGCTGCGGCAAACGGCATCGGCATTATCACGTTCTGCCCGCTGGCACAGGGTCTATTGACCGGCAGATATTTAAACGGTATCCCGGCAGACAGCCGCATCCGCACCGACGGACGGTTCTTAAAAGAAAATGCTGTCGACGAAGCCACTTTAAACAAAGTGCGCGCACTCTCGGCGATCGCAGACGAACGCGGCCAGAGCCTTGCCCAGATGGCGCTTGCCTGGATTCTGCGCGACGGCGATATCACGAGCGTCTTAATCGGCGCCTCCCGTGCAAGCCAGATCTTAGATAACGTCGGCATGCTCCAAAATCTCTCCTTCAGCGCAGAGGAGCGGGCAAAGATTGATGATATCTTAAAATAACCGCCAGACAATGTTCTGACTTTAAATCATTAAAAGGCTATGACCGCACTGGTTATAGCCTTTTTGCTATTGAGGACGCTCAGGAAAAATTTAATCTTTCACGGCCTCATTGTGTTCCTGCACATACGAAAGTCTCTTTTCCTGCAGGGTCTCAATCTCTCCCTCCTTAGCTATCCAGGCATAGATTCGTATCGACTTCCACCCAGTGACCTTACGCCCCCACTCGTTGAGCGTCATTTTTTTATTTTGATACAAAACATACTTTTCATCGACCAGGGTTGCCAGCGAATCCTGCATGTTGATGGAACCCAGCGTGATATAGAGCCTGTCGCCCGGCTTTACGATGTTAAACTCGATCAGTTTATCCATTTTGGGCAGGGATGCCTCCTGTTTTCTTCTCGCCGTCTTTTGCACATTGGCCATATCCACCTTGGGCTGCGGTAGACAAACATCAAATAATCGAACCGCCAGATCACTGCTTCTCTTTTGCACTGCGGCATAGGTATGAAAAACGTCATATTGTTTTAATGCGATCGCAGCATTTTGCCGACTTGCATTTTTATCTTTATACCAGATGCGCAGATTGCCGATTTTATTTAAGATCGTCCTCGTAAAAGTGTCGTAGTCCATGCCGTCGACCACAACATTGTCAGGAAAATCATGTCCCTGTTTTAAGACCAGGATATCTTTCTCCTCATCTCGATAATACTTGTACGCTGCGCTATCCGCATCCGGCGTCTGTACCAGTAAATGATCGAGGCTAAATGCAGCGCTGAACGAATCTAACAACGTATATGCCTGATCGTACGATATCTTAATGCACCCATGTTCGCTTGACGTTGACTCATAGAGCGCCAGCAGCGCGACCGTGAGCTTTCGGTTCTGTTCAAACGCATCGATGGTTTGGATATCCCCTTTTAATTTTTCCGTTGTGATGCCCTGACGCAAATATTCCGCCGCGATCGCGCTGACTACGGTATCTTTCACGACCCTGTCTTTGGCGTAGATCTCTGACATAATGCCGGAGAACATCGTAATTGCGTCCTTGCTGCTTCTCCCGCTGATCGTCAAAAACTTGATCATAAAGCCGATCGTCTCAGAAACGATCGCAATCACATCTTCTTTTGATAATTTACCCTCTTTGTATTCAATCAAGGTTCTAAGGAAAAGCGCCTTGGGATGCTTGTACGATACTTCCGTGAACACTTGAAAGAAAAAACGGAATTTATTGTTTTTCACGAGCGCATACGCCGCTTCCGTGGATGAGAGCATATTGTAAAAATCCACTTTATCATAAAGGTCGTCGAGCAGCCGTTTAAACGCTTCCCGTTCGCTCTCAACCTGATAGTACGGCAGCAAATCTCTGGTACTGATCGTCTTAAAATTGTCGATCGTTATATTCTGCCTATAAAAACACAAAAACGCTTTTATGTAATTGTACAGATAATCATAGAGATTATCCTCGGTCTTAATAATCAACTGCCCCCATTTGTCCAAATAAGTGGCATACGATGACTCGTCGAGCTTAGAAAATATATAGGTTTTAATGAGGTCAATCTCTTCGAGTTTTTTGCCTTTGCTGTTGATGGATTCAAACATAGAAAACACTTTATTTTCTTTACAGTTGGCTTCGATTACAATAAATTGAACATGCTGTAAAAGAAAATCCGCATAATCTAAGATTTCCGTTTCATTGACGTCTATGATATGATGTTTTAGATATTGACAGATATGGATGAAGTTATTTGTGACCCTTTCCTCAAACCTGGACGCACACTGGTATTTACTGCAGTACTCTAACAGGTCCGCGGGCTGATCGTAAGCCGCACAAAATAAATCATGAAAACACTTCTTCTCTATGCTGTTGAGGCTGACAACGCTTAGCTCTCTTTGATACTCTCTGTTTACAATCTTCCACAGACAGCTCTTGACCGCATTTAAGGTCAAATCGGTCTCAGACACACCCGCACAAAGCGCCAGAGAATACACCGCAAGCAATAACAGGGAAAATGTTGCCATTCTCTGTTGGCCGTCAATGATATCATACTTTATAATCGTGCCGTTGATTTTATCATTCTTGTCGTAAATTATAATATTCCCTGTATAATATCCCTCTTCTTTATCCTCCGACCGGTACGCCTCTTCTAGATCAAGCAGCAATACATTGACCTGTTCTACGTCCCATGAATACGGTCTCTGGTAGACGGGCACATCATAAATTGACTTAAATAAATTTTCAAGATTCCACATATGTGGTTCGAGCGTTTTCCTTGGCATGGCTTTCCTCCCCTTATTTCTCCTGTTTCTTTCTTCAAATTTTTTGTTTCGTATCCATAAACTGAGATTTCACTTTGCGTTCACTTATGTTGTCCTGCGGCAAGATCGCCCCACACAAAAGCGGAGACATGGGGTCATACTGACTACAGGTTCGTTGCACACTTTCCATACTATCATTGGCATAACAATATAGGCAAGCATTTTTGCAGGTATTGTACGCACCTATCTCCACGCTTTCCACACACCCGCATGCATCTCTCTGACCTTTATCCTTTCCCACCTTTAGCCTGCGGCCGGTGATCTGTTCGATCAACGCTTTATCAATACAGCAATTATGCGCAATACCACATGATTCAAGATCTATTGATTCAGCACATGTGGCCACACTCATTCCGCATTTTTTTGCAATTTGGCTCAACTGTTTGGCAAATGCCATTAACTTGGCCTTATCCGGTTCAAATACACGGAGCCGCTCCAGCCTCTTTTTATTCTTCATATAGCGGTCGACAAAACTGATGACACATTTTTGCGTATATCCCTGCAAAGCCCCTGCAATCTGCTCAAATGCTTTCAGATGATATTCCAGTGTATATAATTCCGTAAAAAGAATCGGGTCGTATCTCCAGATCACGCGTTCCTTCCCGATCTTTTCAGACAGCGCGCAAAAAACCGGTATCATTTTCTCCTTTTTGTGTGGAACATTCCACTCCATATCTCTGCCATATCCGGTCAGCGTAAACTGAAAGTAATAATGATAGGCCGCAAGCTCATCCAATCTTTCTATCATGGGTTTAGGATTTTTTGTCCAAAAAACAATGCAGTCGACCACTTCCGGAGACAGATTAATCTTGCTGACCTGATGATGGTTCATAGGATTTCTCACATAAGCATATCCCTCTTTTATTCGGTTAAAAAACCAATCCGCATAGTAATTGGGAATATCGGTTCTACGGCTCACACTTAAAATCACGATATATCTCCTTTTTTCTCTTTCTGCTTATCATATAATCAATCCCGCCAAAGATCTTTGACAGATACATGTCTTAGCGTGTCATATTAGTCATTATAACATTAACCTTTTCAAATGCCAAACATACCTTAATGTCCATAGAGCAAAAAAACTCCGCAGGAAAGCCTGCGGGGTATATATTCTGGAAGCCTGCGCCAGCTCCCCGCAATGGGAAACTGGCGCAGCAAAAATGGCTATGATTCTTCTGTTTTAGTTGGAAGGATAGCACTACCGATCGGTAGACATACTTCCCCGGAGGGGGAAAGCTTTTTTCTTTTGCCGTCGTGCGGCAGATCATTCTATTTATTCTGTTCTCAATCGTTCAACAATGCTCTGCCTTTCTAAATTCTTGAAACAGAGAAACGGGATAAGCACTGCAAAAGCCAAGAGGATAGGGGTACAAATCACGAGCGGCATCAGAGTAAAATGGAACGTACTGAACTCATTCGCTGTCATGGCACGAACACCAAGCCCGACGGCCAGAGTGCTGACAATATAAGAAACGATCAGCGTAATCGCTGCGTAATCCAGTCCCTCACAAATCAGCATCTTCCGCAGCTGGCGCTTGGTCATGCCCACGGACTGAATCATGGCAAACTCTTTTTTACGGGAAACAATGGCCGTGACCATGGAATTGATAAAGTTAAGCACACCCACCAGCGCAATGATTACGCTGATGGTATTTCCCATGACTGCCGACGCCCGTGTCTCTGTCTCATACTGCTCCGCCATAGTTTTGCAGGATGTCACAGGCAGACTGGTGTCAATGGTCTTGGTATACGCATCGAGCATCTCTTGTGCTGCGGGAATATGTTCATCATCCACATGGAAGAACAGTCTCCGCAGCGTATTTTCCGGCCACTGCTGCTGGAATACCGAAGTAGGAATAATAAAGCTCATGCAGTGCTGATTCTGTACACCGCCTTCATAAGCTCCTTCAACCACAGCCTGTAGCGGATATACAATAGCCATTACCGTATAGGTACGATTTTCAAGCGCAATACTGCTTCCAACGGCAGGAACAGGTAATGCAGCATTTTTCTCCGGGTCTGTGGCATCTATGGCAGGACCGATCGCCAACACATAGTCGCCGCTGGCAAATTTTTCTGCATCATAGCTGCCGGAAAGCAAATACCTCTCATGCGTAATTGCATCCAGAGGGATACCGTCCATTCCATACAGTACACCGATCGCTTCACGGGTTTCCATGGCGTTTTTAATCTGAGCAGGACCAGACGAATCGTAAGTTGCCCAATCGTGCAGCATTTCCTCTGTATAGAAGGCGTCGATATTTTGCACTGTCTCATCATCCAGTGTCAGTTCAAATTGATGAGAATATTGATGGCCAATCGCTTCCAAACCAGCCAATCCTTCCACCGATGCCACCAGTTTGGCATTGAGGGTAAAACCATGAGGGTCATATCCGCCAATATAGTCTGCACTGCTGCTATCATCCAGCTGGAAGTCACTGATCGTCAGCTCATACAGGTATTTCTCCATATCAAAAGCAGCATTCTTAGCGTAGAAACAGCTGAGCAAAACCAACCCCAAGGTCAGAGAGCAGATGACTGTCACTGTCCGTTTTTTGTTCCGCCCCAGATTCGCCCAGGCCATACCGGTAATGGAAGCGCCATTGCGGGTGCGTTTGCTTTTCGTCTTGCTTGTGGTGGCGGCATCACTCATCCGCAGAGCTTCGATAGGAGAAACCTTACCAGCCAGCCTTGCCGGACGCAGGCAGGAAATCGTAACCGTCAGCCATGCAAAAAGGGCAGAGCCAAGGAAGATCACAGGATTGGAGGAAACCACAACATTGCCCTCCAACCGTCCCATCAGCACAGGCACCAGCACCATGCCCAGCAGCCAACCCAAGAAAAGACCTATCGGGATACCGATCACGCACAGCCGGTTTGCCTGACCATAAATGAGTTTCTTGATCTGCTTTGTGGTAGTTCCCAGTGTTTTCAACTTTCCATAAAACTGGATGTCGGCAGTAACGCTGATCTGAAAGATATTATAAATAATCAGATAGCCAGCAAGGAACACCAGCGCCATACCCAAATACATGGGAATGCTTTCCTGCGCTGCGGTAGCATTCATCTCTGGTGAATATGCCAGATTCACGCCAAATTTCAAATCCGTCAGTCCGGTGTCTGCCAAAATATTCTCCATGGTGGCCTCAATATTGTGGTCACTATGCAGGATCACTTGTGCGGTATGCAGACCTAAAATGCTTGTTTTTCCGTCAGCAACAAAGTCACCGATCATCTCATCCGCAAATTCCCGGCTTACCCAAGCCATGCTGGCATAGACAGATTCGTTGCCCTCCCAGAAACCACAGAGGGTAAATGTGGAGGTGGTCACCTCATCCTTTGCAAGATCCTTGCGCCATTCCAGCGTTATACTCTCCCCCAGCTGATGGGGAATACCCAGGCGATCAAGAAGCAGTGTGTCCAGAGCGATCTCATCTGCTGCCGTTGGCATTGTTCCGGTGGTAGGCATAGCAAAAGAATGCTTGGCATTGATGTCACTGCTCCAACGGATCTCAACCTGTTTGCCACCCAGCTTTTTGTTTTGTGCAAGGCCAAGAACAAGGCTTTCTCCGGCTTCTGCAACATCAGGGTGATTAGCGATCAATGAAAACTGCTCTGCGGTGATGGTCTTAAAGGATGCCTGACCATCATAACCAGTTTGCCGGAAAGTCATTTCCACCATGTTTTTGCTCATACTCTGTGCCAGGGTAAAGAGGGTGGCAAACATGATCGTAGTCATTAAGATGGCAATGATCGCCACCAGGTTACGGCTTTTATTTTTCTTAAAAGTACGCTGATACAGCGTTTGTATTGGATTGAAAACTGTTTTCATCATGCATCCCTCCCTTATTGAGACACGATGCGGCCGTCCTCAATTCGGACAATACGATCCGCCATCTGTGCAATTTCCGGGTTATGGGTAATCATCACGATTGTCTGCTTAAATTCTTTGCTGGTCATTTTCAGCAAACCAATCACATCGTCACTGGTTTTTGAGTCCAGATTACCAGTGGGTTCATCAGCCAAGATAATAGCAGGCTTAGAGGCCAGCGCACGGGCAATCGCCACTCTCTGCTGCTGCCCACCGGAAAGATTGTTCGGCAGACTATCCAGTTTCTTCTCCAAACCAAGCAGACGAACAATCTCCATGATAAACTTTTCGTCAGACTTGCGGCCATCCAGAGAGATGGGGAAAACGATATTTTCCCAAACACTGAGTACCGGCACCAGATTGTAATTTTGAAAAATGAAGCCGATATGATTGCGCCTGAAAATGGTAGCCTGTTCGCTGCTTAGCTTTGCCAGTTCCGTATTTCCAATTTGAATACTGCCTTCGCTCGGGGTATCCAGTCCACCCAGCATATTCAGCAGCGTAGATTTTCCAGATCCGGAGGTGCCAATGATCGCAGTAAACTTACCACGCTCGATCTCCAGATCAATACCGTCCAATGCCTTTACCAAAGCTTCGCCCTTACCGTAATATTTTTTAAGACCGGCAGCTTTCAAAATTGCTTCCATAAATATTTCCTCCTTGTAACCGGGAATCCGTTTCCCTTTTCTGACTATATTTTACCAGTTCAATGTCACAAAGAAGGTACAACAAAGGTACAGTTTTGTACCTTTGAAAAAACGGCTCCGCCTTTGCAAGCGAAGCCGCCTTAATATTTGTCTCATAACTCACGCTACGATACGCAAACGCTCTGTAATGCTTCCTTTCTCAATAAACCGGCAGCACATTAGGGGTACTGCCACTGCAAGGAACAGCATGAGAGGCAGGGCCGCCCATAGGGGAGCCAGCGTATAATGATAGGTTATACACCAAGTGTTAAGCTGTGAAAAAACTGCTGGCATCCCAAACCAGGTCACAAAGAAAGTCACTGGCAGCAAAATTACTGTCAACAGAGCCGCATGAAGCAAGCCCTCTGTCAACATAAGCCATTGCAGCTGTCTTCTTGTCATGCCAAGGCTCTGATAGACCGCAAATTCTTTTTTTCGGACCATCGTCTTTGTAACCAGCATATTGGCAAAATTCAGCAGACCAATGGTCATCAACACGATCCCGACGATCAGATTCGGCAGGCATTCATT
>CAJTYI010000106.1 GCA_910584215.1 uncultured Roseburia sp.
TGGCCGCATTTACCTTGTGAAACAGAAAAAGTTTTATGAAGTTTACGATAGAATAAATATGCTACACATAGGAATATTTATTCAGTCAAAACAATGGCTAATAACCTATAGTTATCATAGCTCACACCGCCTAAGCGTGATAATCAATCGACTGGCCAAGCATACGCTCCGCATCCGTCTGCACCGAATCGCTCATAAAACCATAAATATAATCATCAATCTTCTTGAGCAGTTCCTCGACTGAATTGGCTGTGATCGTTACGGTGTCGGCGTCTTCCGTGTGATCGGTTTTTTTCTTCTCTGACCGCTCAGCCGCCCTCTCTTCCACTTTCTCGGCTTTTTTCTTCTTTTCAGCCTCTTTAGCAGCTTCCTTTTTATCTTCCCGCCTCTTAGCAATACGGTCTCTCTGCGCTGCCAGCGATTTGTCGATCACCGCAAAGAAAGATGCATTGCCGCCATCGTTGACCTGTATGCCGTAGGTCTTTACTTTAGCGGAAGAAGAAGCCAGACTTTTCTGCAATGACGGAAGCTTAGTCGCCGCACTGCTGATGATACTCTCATACTGCTTTCTGAACTCCTCGTCCTCGGCCATCTTCTCGATCTTCTCTTCATCAATCAAGACTACCATGCGGTTGGCGTTGGCATAATTTCCGGCCTGCGCTTTCGCCTGCTCCTTTTTGTCGGCGCTGACAAGAATAAAATCCATATTGGAATATTTTTTTCTCAGCTCCTCGTAATACTTCAGCGCTTTCTCACTCAGCTTTGGCTCACCGATTGTTTTGCCGTTTACTTTATACTTTTTCTCAGCTGAACCGGTCTCCTGTGCCTCATTCTTCTTCTGCATCTGCTGTGTTTCATAAGCAGATTGTGCTGCATTGCTCTCCACCTGTGCGATTGTGCTCATTGTTTTTACCTCCCTGTGTTTTTATCATGCAATTCCTTTTGCAAATGCGAAAGAGTGAACTTCCATAGAAATCCCTCTGCATTTTTAAATTTCTTCGTCTACCGTCGTCCCCTTTAAATCTGCCTCGAGAAGCTTCATGCTGTTTTTGATTTCGTTTAAGCTGTCACTTACCGCTTTTGCCGTATCGGTCGGGCTTGCAAACTTTAACAGCTCATCGATGGCAATCTCGGGACCGTCCTCTTTCTTCTGCTTCGCTTTGATCTCGTCGATCGCTTCCTTGGTTCCCTCAATCCGCGCCTGCTCGATCTCACGCGCCTCTTTCCGGTCGTCGATAATCTCGTCTTTCTCTTTCTTCTCTTCTGCTTTCTCCTCGGCCTCTTCCTTCATCTCCTCGGTCTTCTCGTCGATGTCGTCTTTGACTTCGTTCATCATCATGCCTTGGATCTCTTTGCTGGCGTTCTCTAGAATATCCTCCGCCGTATTCTGCGCATCCCGCATAGGATCTGCCTTTAAGCGCTCTATGTTAATGCTTTTGATCGCTGCGGTCACACCGTTCATCTCCCGCTGGGCAGCCGCCATATCCTGTTTTGCCTTGCCCGCCATGTTATTCAGTTCTAACGAGCGGGACTGATACTCGGTCAGCGGTTCCTTATGTATCTCTTCAAGCTGCCGCATCTCTTCCATTGTCAAGGATTCCCCGGGCAGAAGATTTTTCATATCCTGTTCCCGTTTTAATAATTCCAAGTCTTTCTGCTCCTTGGAATCGTCGGCAACATGATACTCTTCCTGCAAAGCCTTTTGGCGTGCGTTGATATCTTTCAGCTCGCTGCTTGCCGCATCGCGCATCTTTGACATTCTGTCATAGTGGGAATGCATCTCGTCAATACCACTCTCTACAGAACAGTCGTTCGCATACGCATCCCCCACGATTTTCAACGCCTTTTTCTGCGCCAGCTTCCGGCGCACCTCGATCGGATCCTTTTCCGCCATCAAGGTATTGCCGACAAACATATTTTTTCTGTTTCCGGCAGCTCCGCCTGCATGTTTACCGTTCGTCAGCGCGTGAACTGCATTTTCTTCTATATTTTGAAAAGATGTCCGTATCGTCAAACTCATAGCTCCTCACATTCCGCCGCATAAGCGGCATAATAATCCATGAAATATCCGGCAGGTGCAACGCCGCAAATTCTGTCACTAAAGTTGAAATTCTCAATCAATGCTAGATTTTTCCATAAATCTGCTTATACCTTATATCGGCCGAATCACCGCTTTTCATAAGTGCCAAGATTGAAAATTAAAATTTTCAATCGCGAGATTTGTGTCTGCGCGCTGCAAAGCCATAATGGCTTACACAAACTCGTTATGCGCAAAAGCAGCGCAGGAATGGTGGAAATCATGACATTTTACCACATCTTAAAGAACTATAACTGCACGCGCTGCCATTGCGGCGTCTTGATTAGAATGGTGTCCCGCATCACCCGGCGGCTATCGCACACAAAAACAGCCTTCACATATAATATCATAACTGCAATTTTCAAGCAAAAGGAGACCCTATGTGCGGAATATCCGGCTTTTGCAATCTAAAACAAAATTACCTGAGTGAAAAACCTTACTGGGAAAACATACTCACCTCGATGCACCGCTCGATTGCCCATCGCGGGAGGGACAACTGCGGAATCTATCTCAACCATCAGGCGGGGCTCTCCCACGCCCGCTTGAGCATCCGTGATATTGAAAACGGCGCCCAGCCCATGGTAAGAACCAGACACTTACAGGATTACGCGATCGTCTACAACGGCGAAATCTATAATACCGATGAACTGACTGCTCCTCTAAAGGCCGCGGGCTATCACTTTGAAACCACCTCCGATACGGAGGCGCTGCTCTATGCCTACATGCATTACGGTCCGGAATTTGTTCATCTGTTAAACGGCATTTACGCGATCGCCATCTGGGATGATCAGAAAAAACAATTACTTTTGTTCCGCGATCACGCCGGCATCAAACCATTGTTCTATAGCCTTTCAGGAGATACGCTTGTTTTTGGTTCAGAACCAAAGGCACTGTTTTGCCATCCCCACGTCACCCCCTCCTTAGACATCCACGGACTTAGAGATATTCTTGCGGTGGGGCCGGCACGCACTCCGGGAAACGGAATCTTTAAAGAGGTAAAAGAAGTTCTCCCGGGCCATTTTATGGTATTTTCCGCGGAAGGACTGCGCCCCTTTTCTTATTGGGATCTGAGCGCAAAAGAACACACGGATACTTATGCACAGACGGTTGAAAAAGTCTCTTTTCTGGTGCGCGACGCGGTCACTAAGCAGATGGTTTCCGATGTTCCGGTCTGTACATTCCTCTCGGGCGGCATTGATTCGAGCATTGTAACCGCCATTGCCGCAAGGCACCTGCAAAAGCAGGGAGAACAGTTAAACACCTTCTCTTTTGACTTTACGGAAAATGATATTTATTTTCAGTCAAACTCCTTTCAGCCGGAGCGCGATCTGCCCTATGTCAATATTATGCTGCAGAAGCTGCACACCAATCACACCTACCTGGAATGTAATCAGGAGACTTTAGTCGATATGCTCTACACTGCCGTAGACGCCAAAGATCTTCCCGGTATGACTGACGTGGACGCCTCCCTGCTCTACTTTTGCTCTCTGGTAGCAAAACACAATAAAGTGACACTGACGGGGGAATGTGCGGACGAAATCTTCGGCGGTTATCCGTGGTTTTATCGGGAAGAACTGCTAAACCGTGACGGTTTCCCTTGGTCTGCGGACGTATCGGCGCGCACCTTATTCCTCACAGAGGATGCCGTATCGGATTTGGACCTCGCTTCCTACTCCTACGCGCGCTATCAGGAATCCCTCTCAAAAGTACCCTGTCTGGACGGTGAAGCGCCGGACGAAAAGAAACGCCGCGCCGTAGGTTACTTAAATATCAAATGGTTTATGCAGACACTGCTCGACCGCATGGACAGAACCAGCATGTACAGCAGCTTAGAGGCGAGAGTGCCGTTTGCCGACCGCAGAATCATGGAATATGTATATAATGTACCATGGCACATGAAATATCAAAACGGCGTCGAAAAAACGCTTCTGCGCGACGCCTGCGCCGACTTGCTGCCGGATGAACTGTTGCACCGCAAAAAGAGTCCTTATCCCAAAACCTATCATCCGGGCTATGAAAAATTGTTGACCGAACGTTTCAACGGCATTATTTCCGATCCCAATGCGCCGATCGCGCCGCTCTTAGACAAAAAGAAAGCGGCCGAATTTATGCAGGCGCACAAAGAACTCGGCCGCCCGTGGTTTGGCCAATTGATGGCCGGCCCACAGCTAATGGCATACTTTATACAGATCAATTACTGGATGCAGAAGTATCATTTGAGTATCTAATACCAAGCAAAAACGGATACAAAACACATATCTAAATCGGCCCAGTCAGCACCTTATAGAGGACGTCAGCGAGCGGTACCATCGCATTTTTGGCTTCCTCGAAGGTGTTTGTCTGCGCTCCAACCTCCACCAGCATCGTTTTCGGGCAGTAGTGCATATTAAACCGATATCCTTTGAGATAGATTCTTCTCGTAAAACCCGGATAATATTCCGCTGCCTTTAACTGTGCCTGAAAAGAAAAAGCCAAATTATCCGCTATGTAGGGATTATAGAGATAATCGATATCTCCCGTGCTGGTGGTGCGGCTTAAGCCGTTGAAAAACATCACTTGAGCCATGGAAACACCGTTTTGCTCGGTCACAAGGCGCGTAGTCTCCGCCACGCCGTCCCGGTGCAGATCAATGACGACCTCCACACTGGGATTGTCTGCGAGCAGCTTTTCGATTGCCGGGGCAGCATTGGAATAGGCGTGGTCTCTGTCACCCACATCATACGTTCCTTTGTGGTGAATAACGTTTAATCCGTATTGTTCCGTCAGAATCTGCGTCAGATAATCTCCCACGCCCACGACCGAAGTAGCGGCATCTCCTGGTATCGAATCCGCATATCCCTCCTGCGAATGCGTATGATAAATAATAATCTGCGGCGCCGACGCGTCATGAGAAAGCCGCATATCTTTTCCCAAAAGCGCGTCTACATTCAGCTGACTGCCGTTGATTGTCGTCGTGCTGTCCACCTGATAGAAATTCTGCCGCAAATAATCGAAATCTCTCAGTTTATCGAAGGAATAATTAACTGCCTTTTTTGTCGCGCCCGGATTTGCCTGTGAGCCTGTACTCGTTTGTGCGACAGCCTGATTGCTGTCACCGTCTGCCATGTCCGGTTCCGCCGTCGCCAGACTGCCACTGCCGTTTGATGCTTCACCGTCATCCGCCGGCTGCTCACCGGCTGACTGCCCTTTTAGTTCTCCATCCGCACGCTCACTGCTTTCTTTGTCCGCGGCGGTTTCCGTCACGCCATCGTCCGACATTACCACCTGACCAGTCTTATGGTCAACATAATTTTCGTCCCGCGCCTCGCGCAGTAAAATCATCTCGTAAGTCAGATCACTCTCCACCTGTGTCTCGTACGCTAAGGCGGAGCCGTTCACAGAATCCGCCCCATAAGCTCCCACCGGAAAGAATTCTTTTACAAGCTTGCCCTGATCGGGCAGGTAAAGCGCCGCAGCCAAAGCCGCAGCCCATATCGCCATATAAACACCTTTTTTTCTTTTCTTTTTCCGATATCGATATTCACGCATAGTTTAATTTATGCGTGGATTCAGCCGCATATGATTATTATATGTCAGGCAAAAACATGGGGAAACTGTCATTATTATGCGGTATACTGCTCAAACGGGATATCGGCAAAAGCGATGTTGATTCCCTCTGAGACCGTAAAACTTAAACGCTTCACCGACTCGTCAATATCCTTTGGCGTCACAAACATAGTATTTAAATTCGGACTGAGCAGCTCGCGAATCAGCTCGTACTTTTCGCTGTCGTCCAGCTCTTCCATGGAATTGCCAAGGCTTTTTAACATTTCGCTCTGGCTCATCGCATCCAGCAAATTGTGCAGCATATCTTTCACGATCGTCGCCGCGTCGACGACGGTGGGAATCCCTATGGAAATCACGGGAATCCCAAGACTTTTTTCATTGAGTCCATGGCGGTGGTTTCCCACACCGCTGCCGGGATTGATTCCGGTATCGGTCACCTGTATCGTTCTGTTCAAGCGCCTGGTATTGCGCGCCGCCAATGCATCCACTGCGATCACAAGTTCCGGCTTTGTCTCTTTTACGATACCGTGAATAATCTCTAAACTTTCCATTCCGGTCTGCGCCATGACGCCTGGCACGATACTGCTGACCGGATTGACATTTTCGCTGCCAAAGGCATACTTGCCGTATTCCTTTAAAATATGCCTGGTGATAAACAAATTATCCACGACGCGCGGCCCCAGTGCGTCGGGCGTAACCTCACGGTTGCCCAATCCCACGACAAGCACGGACATGTCCTTCCTTTTCTCCGGCACCAGCCGCTGCAGCACTTTCGCGAGCTGTACGGATATCTCGCGGTGATAATCTTCGTCCGCGGTGTCCATATCAAGCGCCTCGATCGTGATATAAGTGCCCCTGGGTTTTCCCATGGTTTTGGCCCCGTTTTCTGTCTCGATCGTTACGGTGCTGATCGTAAGATTTTTATCAATTTTTTCTTCAACATAGCGCACGCCCTTTAAGTCCACATGCTCTTCCTGCATCTTTTCCTGTGTCTCAAGCGCTAAATCGGTACGAATCTGATACATAATCTCTGCCCTCTTGTAAAAATGTTAGGATACCATATTGGATAGTCAAACATATTAACTGCTTAGCCGTTACAATTCACGGACTAAAAGCCACAATTCAAAGCCATGAACAGTAACACTTAGTCATTAGTTTTACAAAAAATATCAAAAATATACTTGACAGAAAATCGTTTACGAATTAATATATATGAGTATGTTTATTACATTGAACTGTCCGTGTCCGGCTTTAATGTAACAATCATGAACCAAAGCATGATGGGAGGTGTACAAGGTTGGCTAACATTAAATCTGCAAAAAAGAGAATTTTAGTTACAGAGACAAAAACGTCCAGAAACAAATCTATCAAGAGCGAAGTTAAGACATCCATCAAAAAGGTGGAGGCTGCTGTGACAGCAAACGACAAGGCTGCTGCATCCGCCGCACTGGCAACTGCAATCTCTAACATTGAGAGCGCTGCTTCTAAGGGTGTTTACCACAAAAACAACGCTGCCAGAAAAGTTTCCCGTGTTACAAAGCTTGTGAACACATTGGCATAATTAAATATGACAGAAAAACATCGGTGCCGTCATACCGATGTTTTTATTTTTCAGATCAGAGAGGTCAACGCATTTTACTGCGCTGACCTCTCACGTTTTTGTACAGAGATGTACCATTATGATTCGTTTGGTTCCGATTTCGTACAGAAACGCTATTAAGTTTTCGTTGGTTCCGGTGCAGCGCTGTATTTCACCAAAAACAGCTCTACCGCCATCTTGTCGTTTAACCTTCCGGTCTTAACAGCCTCCTCAAGCTTGGCTCCGTCCAAAAGCGCCCCCCGCATACGCTCCATCGTAAACCCTTTGGCCTGTGAGAGATTGCGCCTAACGGCAAACTCGGGTATCTCCGCTTTCTGCGCCATACTGCGCTGATCGATTCCCCGCGCCGCCATGTCGCGCAAATGAAGCAGTCGGACAAACTGTTTATTCAGCAGATATAAAATACGCATCGGGGACTCTTTTAATGTCAACAGATCATAATACAAATCCAGCGCTTTTTTCTGATTATGCTCCACAACCGCACTGATCATATCAAAAATTTTATTTGCAATCTGCTCGGTCACAACCGCCTGCACATCGGTCATATCAATCACATCGCGCTCCCACGCATAACAGATCAGCTTTTCCAGCTCCCTGTCAATGGTTCCCATATCCAGCCCTGTCTTGGACAAAAACATGCGCATCACCGGCGCAGTGATATTTTTGCCCTCTTTCTTTAGTCTCGACAGAATCCAGCGTGTGATGACCTCTTCTGTCTGTGTGGCAAACTCCACCACCTCTCCTTTCTTTTTCACCGCCTTATAAAGCCTGCCCCGCTTATCGACCTCCGTCTCCACAAAAATCATCCGTGTCGTCTCGGGAAGCTGCGGCACATAATCGGCTAAATCTTCACAGGAATTCTTAAAAAATCCGCTTTCTCGGATGAGAATGACCCGCTGGCTTGCAAAAAACGGCAGTGTCTCCGCCAGATCAATCACGGTCTTAGGGTTGATGTCCTTGCCCTCAAATACCGTAAAATTCATGTCATCTTTGCTGGCTGCACCTCCGGTCAGCGCGTCACTTAGCTTGTCCTTATATTGCTTTAAAAGATAACGCTCCTCACCGTACAGCAAATAAACTGGTGCGTAGGAACCGGATTTGATATGTTCGTCTATGGGATTCATAGGGAGTTACCATGCCTTTCTGCCTGCGATTTCCCCTCGCTACCCTCCTATTATATCTGATTCTTGCCAAAAAGTATAGGTTATTAGCTATTGTCTTAAATGAATAAATATTCCTATTTGTCGCATATTTATTCTGTTGTAAACTTCTAAAAACTTTTTC
>CAJTYI010000107.1 GCA_910584215.1 uncultured Roseburia sp.
GCCCCAAACGGCATGCGAGAACCCCAGACGTTTTTCCGGAGGGTCAAAAGACAAGCAGCACCTGCAGTTATGCTACCTGCCGGACGCCGCATTTACGCTATGGATATAAAAAATATATAACACTTCCGATAGAACAGTTATGCATATTTATTCATTTCGATGATATCAATTAAAACAGCTAATAACCTATAAATTATAGTCTAGGGGCTCTGGTATGCCGTTGTTTCGATACAGGAGAATACCCAATCACAATTTGGCGTGCCGAAAGTAACAAGGAACGGCCCATTTAAATCAAAATAAGGCAGGCCTGCCCCACACGGAAACAAAAAGAGGAACAGGCGCATGCACGCCCATTCCCCTATTATTTTTATGAAGTGATGTTCGGATTAGCCGAAATATCTTTCCAGTAATCCCTTGAACGCTTTTCCGTGTCTAGCCTCATCTCTAGCCATCTCATGAACGGTATCATGGATTGCATCCAGGTTGTTTTTCTTTGCACATTTCGCGAGATCCACTTTGCCGGAAGTTGCACCGAACTCACAGTCAACGCGCCATTTGAGGTTGTCCTTTGTAGTTGCTTTCATGTTCGGCTCTAAATCTTCGCCGAGCATCTCTGCAAATTTTGCTGCGTGCTCTGCCTCTTCGTAAGCTGCTTTCTCCCAGTAGAGACCGATCTCAGGATAACCCTCGCGGTGCGCGATGCGTGCCATGCAAAGATACATGCCGACTTCTGCACATTCGCCGTCGAAGTTTGCTTTTAACTGGTCGAAGATGAATTTCTTATCTTCATCGCTGATTTCAGCGTTATCTTTTACTGTTTTAGCGTATACGCCATACTCATGTTCTGCTGCAAGAGCAAGCTCGCCCTCTACCATTTTGAACTTGTCCGCGCCTACATGGCATACCGGACACTCTGCCGGAGCTGCCTCTCCCTCATAAATATAACCACATACACTACATACAAACTTTGCCATAATTTTATTCTCCTTTTCTTAATTGGATGATAGAAACAGAATGAGTTTTCTCATCTGTTTGGGTTCATATCAGTAACTGTTACTGATTTTAATGGATGGATGAAAAAAAGTCAACTACTTTTTTCAAGTTTATAAATTGTTTAGAATTATACGTTTACCGGGGTATCCCCTCCCTGCGATTCTTTCGCTGTTTTTGTCTGGCATCCGGGACATCTGCCAAAAAAATGAGCGTAGTGTCCTTCAATTTCACCCGCAAAATCCTTTGCGGCCAAAATATTGATATGGTCCAGATTGATTGCCATTAAATCCATCACACAGCCGCAGTCTTTGCAGATAAAATGGTAGTGCGGCGCGCTGTTGCCGTCAAACCGGTCCGGGCCTATGCCTGTCGAGAGCTTTTGAATTTCTCCTAGGTCTGCCAAAAGAGACAGATTGCGGTATACGGTGCCAAGGCTGATACGGGGGTATTCCCTTTTCATATTTTCATAAATGGTTTCGGCGGTAGGATGGTCATATCGGCCGATCAAAAAATTCTTGATCGATTCCCGCTGCCTGCTGTATTTTAACATAACTTCCTTCTTTCCAATAATAGTAAACGTTACTGTTTTAATATAAAGCATTTTTGCCGCACTGTCAATGTGAAATACTGGAAAGCGTGCAAAGGAAATATAGTTCGTTGTGTTTGGCACCATGGGATTAAAATACGGTGAAAACTGCCGTATGTGTGAAATGTAACCGCAGGATTGGGTGCAGCAGAGCGGTACGAAAAAATTATCACGTTTTTCATGCTTCTAAAATCGCAAGCTCTCGCATATATATACACGAAAGGAAAACAGGAGTGTGTAACAATGGCAGGGATGAAGCGTTTTGTTACCTATATATATTCCTACGAAAATCGCGAAAAAGGGAGCAATAGCGGTTTTGCCAAGATAGAGATTCGCGGGGAAGAATGTCGCATAGAACTGCACTTACGCGGGGTATCGGGCAATACCAATGCCAAGGTGGCGCTGTTTCGCGTGGCGGATCGGAGGATGCAGGGCTTTTCACTCGGAGAATTGATCGTTGCGGGCGGCACGGCGGATTTTCGCACGATGTTTCGGGCGGGGAAGCTTAGTGGCTCCTCTTATAGTATTTACGATATGGAAGGAATTATCCTATTTTGTGAGGATGAGCGCATTTTTATGAGCCGCTGGAGCGAGGGGGAACCTGTGACAGTGGACAAAGAGCATTATAAAATGTGGGAAAAACCTGCTGAAGTTGGGCAGGAGGCGGAGGATGGGACCATTGAAGCTGCGGGTCAGCCGATGGCAAAAGAACAGTATGCATCGGTAAACCAGGCGGGAGCAGGAAACCAGAGCCAAGCGGTACAGCCAGTGCCAAGAGAGCACTATGCGGTTGTAAACCAGGCGGGAGCAGGAAACCAGAGCCAAGCGGTACAGCCAGGGTCACGAGAGCAGTACGCGGTTGTGAACCAGACGGGAGCAGGAAACCAGAGCCAAGCGGTACAGCCAGGATCACGAGAGCACTATGCGGTCGTGAACCAGGCGGGAGCAGGAAACCAGAGCCAAATGGTTCAGCCAGTGCCAAGAGAGCACTATGCGGTTGTAAACCAGGCAGGAGCAGGAAACCAAAGCCAAGCGGTTCAGCCAGGGTTAAGAGAACAGTATGCGTCGGGGAACCAGACGGGGGCAAGAAATCAGGATGCCACGGGTCAGCCGGAGGCGGGAGAGCCATATACGGCCGTGAATCAGCCAAGAGCGGAAAGCATAACGGATGATGCGGCGTTGTCACAGGAGGACGTCGCTGCAACCGAGATACCAATGCGCAACATCTTTCCCCAGTACACCTGGGAGGAGATTTGGGAGAGCTTAAAAACGAACCATGCGATGTATACGCCGTTTGAAGACGAAGAAATTGTCTGCCTGCGCATTGAACTAAAAGATATCAGAAATCTACCGAAGCGTTATTGGTACTTGGGCAATAACAGCTTTCTGCTGCACGGGTTTTTTAACTATCATTATCTGGTGCTCGGCAGAAAAGGAGAACACTATTTCCTGGGGGTGCCGGGTATTTTTCAGCATCAGGAGCGCGTGATGGCGACGATCTTTGGTTTCCCGGAGTTTTTGCCAACTGCGTTCACCGCCGGAACCGGGGAGCATCGCGAAGAAGAACAACAAAATACGGAACCCATCAACCGTTTTGGTTTTTGGTTCCGCTACATCGAAGAATAGTCTTAGGACGGGTCAGTGGGGATGCAGCAGTGCATACCGCATATGGTCCGTCCATTTTCCACGTATCAAGATAGAGTCCCGCTCAATGCCTTCCTCTATAAAATGCAGAGAAGCGAGCAGTTTGATGGAAGCTGTGTTGTCTAAGGATACCCGGGCAAAAACGCGGTGCAGACGCAGCTCAAAAAATGCGATGGAGATCACTTTTTCCACCGCTTCCTTTGCGTAGCCGTGGTGATGCCAGTCCCTGTCAAACTTATAGCCGAGTTCACAGCACTCGTAGGCGGAGTGGGTGATATTGTGCATACAGACGGTGCCGATGATCGTGTAGGGGTCGTGGCGGGAAAACACATAAAACCGCACGGTGGTAAGCCTTTGCGCCAGCTTATATTCACATTTTAAAAGATTAATCTGGTAGGAGCAGGAATAAAAATCAAGCGGGCGGGTGGGCTCGTATTGCTCAAAAATTTCCCGGTTTTTCATCTGAAATTCCAGCACGTCTTTGTAGTAATTGGGTGTCAGTATTCTTAAAATCAGGCGTTCGGTCTGATATTCTGTATACATAAAAATATACCGCCTTTTTTTCTCGACAATATTGGGTTTCTTCTATAAAATAGATCATAACATAGTGCGAATTAACTCATTATAAATCATTTTACAGGGGTTGTCTATGACGTTGGAAGAAAAATATATGAGAGCTGCGATAAAGCAGGCAAAAAAAGCATATGCATTGGAGGAGGTGCCGATTGGCTGTGTGATTGTGAGAGAGGACAAGATCATTGCCCGGGGATATAACAGGAGAAATACGGACAAAAACGCCATCGCTCACGCGGAGATTGCCGCCATCCGAAAGGCCAGCAAGAAAACCGGAGACTGGAGGCTGGAGGACTGCACGATGTACGTCACATTGGAGCCGTGTCAGATGTGTGCCGGGGCTATTGTGCAATCCCGAATGAAAAAAGTCGTGATCGGCAGTATGAATCCGAAGGCAGGCTGCGTCGGGTCCGTGCTCAATCTTTTACAGATGCCGGCATTTAATCATCAGGTCGAAATCGAATATGGGGTATTGCAGGAGGAATGTTCCGCGATGCTGTCTGAGTTTTTTCGCACGCTGCGCGAAAAAAAGCGTCACATGCCATAAAATATAGGAAAGAATTGATTCACAGCCCTTGACAATCGGCAGAAAAATAGGATATACTTAAATCTCCGAGCAGCCGGGGGGACAGCGGTACCCTGAACCGACAATCCGCTATAGTCGGGGTGATGCCAAACAGAGGATTACAGATTGTAGAGCAGCCCTTCATAAGCGGCGCTGACGTCTGGGTCTTGCGCAACAGGAATCTATGAACCGGGTCAGGTCAGGAATGGAGCAGCCCTAAGTAGACACTCTTGTGTGCCGCGAGGGCGCCTGGGCTGAGCTGGCTGTGAAGGTAACGTCTGGGGTCTGGATTCGACGGGCGGCGCTCGGTTTTAAAGACTGGTTGTCTTTGTCTGGTATGTCAATATTCTGTGAAACATGTCAAAACAAATCCCTTTTAAAATCGAACGGTCAGATTCAAAATCGAGTATCCGAGCTTGTGGTGCATACAGAGAAATAAAATATAAAAATTCTTGTATACACATATTGAATTTCGCAGAAATTACTTTATAATGGACATTAGGATGTGCGTTGGAAAAAACGTGCAAATATAGAAAAGTGAGGAAAAAGAAATGTTTGGATTTGGTCAGTTAATCAATATTCTAAAGAAAAACCCCAAAAAGATCGTGTTTACAGAGGGAAATGATCCGCGTATTTTAGAGGCTGCATCCCGTTTGTTGGCAAGTACTTTCCTTCATCCTATTTTGATCGGAGACCTGCAGGAGATCGCGGACGTTGCGGAGGAAAGCGGTTTTAATATCCGCGGCGCTGAGATCATTGATCCCAGAGAGTACGACAAGATGGACGAGATGGTGGAGATGTTCTGCGAGCTCAGAAAGAGCAAGGGGGTAACTCCGGAGCAGGCGAAAGAAACGCTGACCCAGGCCAACTACTTTGGTACCATGCTGGTAAAGATGGGAGTAGCAGATTCCTTGCTCGGCGGTGCGACGTATTCTACGGCAGACACTGTGCGCCCGGCATTGCAGCTGATTAAGACCAAACCGGGCAATACGATCGTATCTTCCTGCTTTATTCTGGTACGTCCTTCCGCTACCGGTGACAATGATGTGCTTGCGATGGGGGACTGCGCGATCAATATCAACCCAACCGAGGAAGAGCTTGTAGAGATTGCCGGCGAGACGGCAGAATGTGCAAAGATATTCGGTGTTGATCCTAAAGTTGCATTTTTAAGCTATTCTACGTTCGGCTCCGGCAAGGGAGAAGCGGTAGACAGGATGCGCAACGCGGCGGACAAGACTAAAGCAAAATATCCGTCACTGCCGATCGTGGGTGAGATTCAGTTTGACGCGGCCGTTTCCCCGCGTGTTGCCCGCACCAAGTGTCCTGGCAACGAAGTGGCTGGACATGCCAATACGTTTATTTTCCCGGATATCAGTTCGGGTAATATCGGCTACAAGATTGCACAGCGTCTCGGTAACTTTGAGGCTTATGGTCCAATTCTGCTTGGTTTAAACGCGCCTGTCAACGATCTTTCCCGTGGATGTAATGCGGCGGAGGTCTACTCCATGGCGATTATCACTGCTGCGCTGGCATAGGCGTTCGGTCTGTGGTAAACTGCGCATCTGTCTGGGGGTAGGCGTAGTATCGTGATTATCACCTCTGCGCTGGCATAGGCGTTCGGGCGACAGAGACAGGAGTGCAAACGGAGACGATTATATTTTCATAGAGAGGACAATATGGCAGGAGGAGACACTTTGTGGGAAAGTGTCTCCTCTTGCCATACAAAGACAGGATTACATAATGGAAAATATGCTATTTTCTAAACAGGATTTAAAAAAGTTAATTATACCGCTGGTATTGGAACAGACACTGGCGATCAGCATAGGGCTGTTTGATACGCTGATGGTATCCTCCTGCGGGGAGGCGGCCGTTTCGGGCGTCTCACTCGTGGACAGCATCAGTATCTTATTGTTGCAGGTCATGGCGGCGCTGGCGACCGGAGGAGCCGTAGTGTGCAGTCAATATCTGGGCAAGGGCAAAGAGGGGGAGGCGAAGCGCTCCGCCGGACAGCTTATGTTTGTGATGATACTGACCTCTCTGGTGATTATGGCAATTGCCCTTTTGTCCTACCGATTTCTGCTGCGCTGGATATTTGGAACAATCGAGGCGGATGTCATGCGCAACGCGGAGATTTATTTTGTTATCTCTGCGGTGTCCTATCCTTTTTTGGGCATCTATAATGCGGGAGCCGCATTGTTTCGCAGTATCGGCAACAGTAAAATCAGTATGTATACCAGCCTGGTAATGAATTTAATCAACATTTCGGGCAATGCGCTGTTTATCTTTGCCTTTCACTGGGGGGTGACTGGTGCGGCTGTAGCGACGCTGATTGCGCGTGTGGCGGCGGCGGTTTATATCGGGGTGCTGTTGTGTAAAAAAGATCATCCGCTCTGTGTCGCTACGAGGGACAGCCTGCATCCGAATGCAATAATTATCGGTAAAATACTAAAAATCGGTATTCCCAGCGGCATTGAAAACGGTATGTTTCAGGTAGGCAAGCTGTTGGTATCGAGTATCACTGCGACATTTGGGACGGCTGCGATTGCAGCCAATGCCGTGGGCAGCAGCATTGCAGGCGTTTTTAATATTCCCGGAAGCGCCATTGGACTATCTATGGTGACGGTGATTGGCCGCTGTATCGGCGCCGGGGAAAAAGAGCAGGCGCGCTATTACGGCAAAAATCTGATGAAGCTTGCCTATATTGGCATGATAAGCGCACAGGTGCTGCTGCTTGTGATTTTGCAGCCACTGCTGCACTGCTTTGCGTTGTCAAAGGAGGCGATTGCCATTGGGCGTCAGCTTTTGACAACATTCGCCATTTTTTCCGCTTTGATCTGGCCGCTCAGCTTTACCATGCCAAATCTGCTGCGCGCCGCCGGAGACGCAAAATATACAATGGAAGTAAGTGTATTCTCTATGTGGGTATTTAGGGTGCTCAGCAGCTATTTTTTCGCTGGAACCTTAAAACTTGGCGTGCTCGGCGTTTGGATTGCAATGTATGTGGATTGGGGATTCCGCTCCGTGATGTTTACCCTGCGCTATCGCAGCGGTAAATGGCAGAATAAAAAAGTGGTGTAGACAAAGGTTTGTGGATAATGCATCAGGCATGTGGATAATTATGTGGATAATGTGGATAAAACAGTAAATAACATAATTATTACAAAATTGTTTCACAATTTGGCAAAGTTATTGCAAATAAATAAAAATGATGTAAAGAAAAATATATTTAATTTGCCGAAAAGCATTTAATTTTTTGCTAAAATATAGTAAAATAGTACAAAAGACGCATAGCAGGGTCATGTGTAATGAAGTTTATTGGGGGAAGACATGAGAAAGTTGATGGGGAATTGCCTGGTTTGGGGGCTATGCCTGAGCATTTTTGCAGGCTGTTGGGGAACAGCGGTTGCGGTGCAGGCGGCGCAGGCAAAGACCATCCGTATAGGCTATTTCGAGATGAAAGGTTTTATGTCCAAAGATTTATCTGATAATATTACCGGATATAGTATGGACTATTTAAATAGGATTGCAGCTTTTACCGGATGGGAGTATGAATTTATAGAAGTATCGGACATAGAGGCAGGTTTGGAGGCGCTGAGCCGGCACGAGATTGATCTGATCGCGCCTTGTCAATTGACGCAGCAGCGACTGCGAAAGTATGATTATACGGCGGCAGCGATCGGTACACAGTATTCTGTGCTGGTGACACGTATCAACAACGAAAAATTTTTGTACGAAGATTATGAGAGTTTCAACCGTATGCAGATCGGTATTGTAAAAAATGATTCGCTGATGGGAAACTTTATCCAGTATAAACTGGAGAAAGGGTTCAGCGCGTTTTTTCATTATTATGACAGCCAGCAGGAAGCGCTGACTGCGCTGCAGGCCGGCGAGATAGACGGGGCAAGCGACTTCCAATGCTTTATGCGCCTTGTTCTGCCCAACTCCACCACCATC
>CAJTYI010000108.1 GCA_910584215.1 uncultured Roseburia sp.
ACCTCGTTGCCGTCTAAATCAGTACCTTTGATAGCCGGAATGTCGGTCGGAGCAGGCATATACTCTAAAACAGCGTTAATTAATTTCTGTACGCCCTTGTTTCTATACGCAGAACCACAACAAACAGGAATAGCGGTACACTCACAAGTCGCTCTTCTGAGGACTGCCTTCATCTGCTCTACCGTCGGCTCCTCGCCTTCAAGGTACATCATCATCAAATCATCATCTAACTCGCTGATCTTTTCCACCAGTTCGGTGTGATAAAGCTCTGCGTCATCTTTCATATCTCCCAAATCATCGGTAACGGTGATATCATCACCCTTATCGTCATTGTAGATATAGGCTTTCATCTCAAATAAATCAATGATTCCTTTGAAATCATCTTCCTTGCCAATCGGCAGCTGAAGAATGATTGCATTTTTTCCAAGCCTTGTACGAATCTGATCAACAGCTCCGTAAAAGTTTGCGCCCAGGATATCCATTTTGTTAATAAATGCCATTCTGGGTACATTATATGTGTCGGCCTGACGCCACACATTTTCTGACTGTGGCTCTACACCACCCTTTGCACAGAATACACCGACAGCGCCATCCAATACGCGCAGGGAACGCTCTACCTCTACAGTGAAGTCAACGTGACCTGGAGTATCGATGATGTTGATACGATGTTCCAAAGCGCCTGCCTTTGGCTTTGCAAACTCTTCCAATGTCCAATGGCAAGTGGTAGCTGCCGACGTAATCGTGATACCTCTTTCCTGCTCCTGCTCCATCCAGTCCATGGTCGCAGTTCCCTCATGAGTATCACCAATCTTATAATTTACACCGGTATAATACAGGATACGCTCTGTCAATGTGGTCTTACCTGCATCGATATGCGCCATAATACCAATGTTTCTGGTTCTCTCTAATGGATATTCTCTTCCAGCCAAGGTATTTCCTCCCTAATATTTTAAAAACAACAATGCACGAAGCATCATGATTGTTAGAACCGATAATGCGCGAAAGCTTTGTTTGCCTCTGCCATTTTGTGCATCTCTTCTTTTCTCTTTACAGATGCTCCTGTATTATTGTAAGCATCCATAATTTCATTTGCGAGCTTCTCCTCCATGGTCTTTTCGCCTCTCTTGCGAGAAAACATTGTCAACCAGCGAAGCGCCAATGTCTGCCGGCGGTCAGGCCTAACCTCGATCGGCACCTGGTAAGTAGCGCCGCCGATACGTCTCGCCTTTACCTCGAGAACAGGCATTACATTATTCATAGCTCCCTCAAATACTTCAAGAGCGGGTTTCTCCAACTTATCCTCTACTCTTTTGAAAGCTCCGTATACAATCTTCTGCGCTACGCCTTTCTTACCGTCTAACATAATGTTATTGATAAGCTTGGTAACCACTTTATTATTGTACATAGGATCTGCTAATACATCTCTTTTCTGAGTATGTCCTTTACGTGGCACGGTTCTTCCCTCCTTAATCATAATTTACTATGCAGACACTTCCGTCTGCATTTACTGGACCCGGCGGTATTCCGCCGATTTTGCAGTATACGCCGCATCCGTGATCTTCATTTCGATTAATTCAACGGTACTCACAATGTGTAAGACAATCACAATCTATTGTCTCGAAATGCCTGACGGCATTTCCCCTTTCGTGTTCGTGCGGAAATATATCTCATGTGAAATAATCCCAACACTGACCTAGAGTTCTGTTATGTGATACTATTGGTTCCTCTTACTTAGAAGCCTTTGGTCTCTTAGCGCCGTATTTGGAACGAGCCTGTTTCCTGTTTGCAACTCCGGCTGTATCAAGTGTACCGCGGATGATATGATATCTGGTACCCGGTAAATCCTTAACACGTCCGCCACGAATCAGAACAACGCTATGCTCCTGCAAGTTATGTCCTTCACCCGGGATATAGCTTGTCACCTCGATACCGTTAGAAAGACGTACTCTGGCGATCTTTCTAAGAGCTGAGTTAGGTTTTTTCGGAGTAGCTGTCTTCACTGCAGTGCAGACACCTCTCTTCTGCGGAGAGGAAGTATCTGTCGGTCTCTTCTGTAAAGAATTGTAACCTTTCTGAAGTGCAGGTGCTGTAGACTTCTTAACAGATGTCTGACGTCCCTTTCTAACTAACTGGTTAAATGTTGGCATTATTTTCACCTCCTGTTAATATTATCGTGCATACCTATTTATGCACACTAAGTCAGTATAATAACAAATTTCTGCTTTGTCAAGAGTTTTCATATGAAAAATAAGAGAGGCAACTGTCAGCCTCTCTTATTATTTCCATATTTTGTTAGAATATACAAAACCTGTTTAAACTCGTACAGATGCACTCACCTATGCTGCACGGATGCCATCGGCTTATCTTTTCAAAAATTTTCGCCATATCTTGGGCAGGTCATCCTCACGGCCTTGCCTCCTGCCGATCAAATCATGCCACCCGTCTGCGAGCCGCCTCTTTACCGCGGCTGGTGAGAATCATATAGATTCCAAGCAAAAGTACACCCAGGCAAAGAATATATTTTGCATTCAGTCCCTGACCCGTTGTCGGCGTGTCATCCTTGATATGAGCGTTTAGAATCATCATCTCATTTTCGGTAGCCGCAAGTCCTTCCACCACGATCACATAATCGGAAGCATGTGTAAACTTGAAGCTGATATCGCCGTTATCTTTGATCATGTTCGAATCAACATATTCCATCTTATTATCTTCTTTATTATAATAATAAAGCGTGCCGTCATGTCCCGCTGTCGAGCGCCCCAGATTTACCTTGAGTGTAGCTGTAAAACCAAATACTCCGCTGCCGCTCAAGACCATCTGAATCGAACAGTTGCCATCCGCGACCTCGTCCTGCAAGGTTGTCGGTACATTGCCATTGCCCAAAACAACGCCAAAATCAGTGTCTTTAACCAATGAGGCCGTGATATCATCACCGTTCAGACTCCAGGTAATGCCGTTTCCCATGTCAAGCACTACGGCAAGCTTCTTCTGAAATACCGTATTTAAAATCTCCTTTGGCACCAATGTAGCGCCGTTCATAATAATATGAAGATCGTCACTGTCATCATAGTCCGAGATCGAACTTAAAATCTTATCCCAGCCTGAAATTTCTTTACTGCCCGCAATGTATGGGATTCCCGTAGTGTATGTCTTCGCCGGCTTCGTCGTGCCACTCGAGGTACCGGAGGAGCTGCCTCCGCTGCCACGATAACCCGAACCTCCGGACGGCTGCTGTGTAGAGGGAGCCTGTGTCTCTTGCGGGGTCGGCGGAGTCGGCGTCGGCGGGGTTGGTGTCGGTGGAGTCGGCGTCGGCGCGGTCTCCGTCGGCGGCGTCTCCGTCGGTTTCGTTGGTGTCTCTGTCGGTTTCGTCGGCTTTTCTGTCGGCTCCGTCGGCTTTTCTGTCGGCGTTGGCGGGTTCTCCGTATCTGGTGCCGGCGGTGTCTCCGTCGGCGGCGGGGTCGGTTCACCGCCCTCAACAGTGACAATCTCGCCATACTCCTGTTTTAAACTGCCGCTGACGGGGGACGCTGCCGGTACAATGATAGAATGTACCGTAAATGCCTGCGGTTCAAACACCGTGACAGCAGCGGTCAAAACCAATGTCTGAATCTCACTTCCCGTCAAACCGTTTAGTTTGACGGTAGTCAATCCTCCCGGAAACGTGAGCGTTCCAAGCTTGCAGCCATAGAATGCATTTGTTTCTATCGACTGCACATTATCGTGTAAAGAAATACTCGTCTTTCCCTGCGGGCAGCGCACAAGCGCCACTCCGCCTGTCGTATAGAGTGCTCCATCATGTGTCATATAAAAAGGGTTGCCGGTGGCATCAATCGCTGTCATCTGCGTACAACCGTCAAACGCATTTGACGCGATAGCACTGGTCGCAGGCGGTATCACAATCGCCGAGATCGACTCACAGTTTTTAAATGCCTCTGAACCTATGGAAGTCATACCAGCGGATATCGATACACTGCTAAGCCCGCGACATTCCGCAAATGTATTGTCCCCGATTCCTGCATTTGTCTCCCAGCTTACACTGCCAAGACTGGTACAGCCGTTAAACGCGCCCGGTCCTACGGAAGCAACCGTAGACGGAACTGTCACACTTGAGAGCGCCGTACAGTTGGCAAACGCATATGCCCCTATACTGGTAACACTCGCCGGAATGGAGACAGAAGTGATTGTTTTTCCCTGAAACGCGGAATCACCGATTGCAACGATACCGTCAGGTATCACGATAGCATTCTCCGCGCCCACATAATCCTTAATCACGTTATCCTCTATAAAAAAGCCGCTGCTTTCCTCAGATGCCACGCCGGATTCTCCCGGATAGATCATAACGATCAGCATCGCAATAACGAGAACAAGCCCAACTCTTCTTTTGATTCGATTTTTCATACCCGTATCCATACCTTTCCAAGCTTACTGTATCTTTTTTGCCACCAGAAACAGCCTACCATCTTCAGTATAATTATTACAGGTGGATAATGTCAAGAGGTCATCTTCATAATTTGGAAGTTCTTCTGACATAAAGACCGATAACTCCCTGATATTGTCTAAAAATGCTTGATATTCCTCCGGTGTGTTCGCCTGTATAAAATTATAGTAGCGAAAAATATTTTCGTCTCTATAATGTACTTCCCCTAAGCATACTGCAAAAATCTCGTAGACGCCTTTCTCATATATTGTATCAAAAATAATCTGTTTGTGGGACAAAAAAAAGTCTTCCTGCAAATATTTTTTTAAATCACCGAACATCTGTCCGCTTTTCATATTGTGGCCGTATAGAATCAGGTTCGTGCTGCGATCCGCTATGTGGCAGCGCGGGTCCATGAAAAGCGTTCCGTTAATATCTTCCTCCCCGTTAAAATTGTGGTTCAAATAAAAATCACTGCCGTCTCTGGTCCAAACGATCGGATTGTCGATCTTTGTACCCTCGATGGTAATCCATCCGGCAAAATTGGGATTTTGCTGTAAGATCGAAGTAAATTCCATCAAGATAGACTTTTGTTCCGGCTGCAGTACTCCCTCGTCGGTATATACATCCTGGGCGGCAGCCGCAAGCTCCGGCGCATCCTGTAAAAAAAATGAATCGTTGCTGACCATTTCAACCGTCTGCTGCGGAGAATCCCTCAGTTCCTTTAGATAGTCGTTGACCTGATTGCCTCTGCGGTTCGTGTAATCAGACCAAAAATACCACACAAAACAGGCAATCGCGGCAAGCAAACACACTGCGCCGAGTATCTGCTTGCTGTAATCCGCTTTTGCCGGTATTTGCGTGATCTCTTGTTCATCCATGATTGTCTGCGTACTGTCTGCGACAATATCTGCAATATCAATGAAAAACTGTCTTCCTATTTTGCTGTAAAACCGTATCTTTTTGGCACGTATATTCTGATACAGACGAAGTGCCGTGTCGGGGTCATAAATATCGACAGAGTGTGTAATCTTATCAATCTTTTTTACATCGGCCATTCCACGGGCATACTCTTCATATGAGTCAAATTCAAACTTTCCTATCTTATACCTTCTTGCCATACTTGAATACGATGTTCCCTTTCCTGCCTATTTAGCGCTCGCCACCACCGGCGAAAAGCTGCCGTAGTATGTATCACTCGCAGTAACGAAATATGCACGCACTTTATAATAGTAGGCAGTTCCGCTTGTCAAATTTTTGTCTGTATAATTCGTGCCTTTCTGTCTGGCGATCCGCTGATAGTTTCCGTCTGCGCCAGCGCGGTAGATCTCATATCCCGTCACGACACCGGTTCCGCTCCAGGTTATGGTCACGCTGTTTTTAGAAGAGGAACTAAGACCGGCCGTCACCACTGCGCCGGGCCGGATGTCAAAACGCACCTCCCGCGCCGACGTGTAGTTGCCCACGCCCTTGATAACCGCTACACCGGTTCCCGGTTCCCGGTTCATCTTATAGTTTACAATATAATCCACTCCCATGGCAAGAGGTTTTCCGTTATCAGAAACGGTAATTCCTGGTTCAATATCTTTTCCGGTGTATACCTGTGTGCCAATGCTCCCGGCATCGGTCAGATGAATACTCCTCTTAATAATTGTAAAATTGATCTCCTTAACGCCCGGACAATTCTCCCGGCCCACGATTCTTAAGGTTGCAACGCCGGCGGCAACATTATTCTCGAATTGCAGATCATAATCTACGCCCTCTATCAGGTCAAGCCCGCCGCGGGTCAGCTTGGGCTGTGGTCTGATCTCCTCACCTGTATACGAGTACACAGACGATACATTTTCAACGTTCACCTCAGAGTCAATCGCAGCCTCCTTATAAATAGCGTAATTCAGTTGGAGCTGACCAGTATAGTTTCCGGCTCCGGTGAGCGTCATCACCGCGGTACCCACTGTCGTGTTATTGACATAGTGTACCAGATAATCCTGATCCTGCTGCAGCTTTCTCGTTCCGTGGGTGACGGTGATCTGCTGCTCAATCGCTTCGCCGGTATACAGAAAACTGTCGACGAAACCATCCACTGCAATATCCGCGTCGCTCAAATCTTTTCTGACGATACGGAATGTCGCTTCCGCTGTATTGCTTTTGTAAAATCCCATACCGGTAACGATGACGGTACCGGTACCCACATCCTTATTCGCGGCGTAGGATACCGTATAGTCGGTCCCTTCTTTGAGAACACGGTCGGCAATCGATACCAAAAATCCTGTCGGACAGATCTGCTCTCCCGTATAGGAATAGGACTCTTCCAAGCCTTCAATCTTCGCATCACTCATGCTGTTGGAAATGATTTCAAAATTCAAGGTCATACTTCCGCTAAAATTGCCAATACCGCGGATAATGACATTCGCCGTGCCGACCTCCACATTGTTCGTGTAAGTAAGCAAATAGTCCGTTCCCTCCACCAGTGTCTGATCTGCAAACACCAATTGTATCGGCGGCGTAACCACACCTCCCGTATATGCCTGTTCCGGGATGTACGGCACATAGACGTCATCCGACAAAATCGGATGCGGCAGAATTTGGAATTCCTTTATCTTAGTCCCGGAATATAGCCCTCTGCCGTTAATAATTGCACGCGCCGTACCGACTGCTACGTTGTTCTCATAAGTCAACGTATAATCCGCTTCTTTTGTCAACGTGACACTGGCGCCATCCTGGTTCGTATAGATGACTTCCACCAACGGAAATACACCGACTCCAGTAAACATCTGATCCGGTATATCAGCAACCGTCACATCATCAATCGAAACACTCGGCGGCAATATCTCAAACGAAACTAACTGCGAGCCGCTATACTCATTGATTCCTGTCACGGTGAGAGATGCCGGGCCCACAGAAGTGTGGTCTTCCGAGTAGGAAACCGTATAATCCGTTCCCTTTGTCAGCTTCGCCTCACCGATCAAAACCTCAATCTCGGGTTCGATCGGAAGGCCCGTGTGCATATAGTTTCTTCCATTTACCAGAATCACCGTCGCCGCTGCAATATCCTTGATCTGTGGCGGTTCCGGCTCGTTTGGCTCACCCTCCTCGGGAGTCACGTCATCATGAACGGCAATGTCTTCCGTCCACACTGGCTCCCTGTCTCTGTCCATGTTCTTCTTCAAATCATCTGACAAGACAGCAGACATCCGCTGGAATAGATTCTGCTCTTCTACTTTATCATATGTGACGCCGCGAATCACGGCACACTCGCTGCGGTCGCCGAGATCCTCCCACGTCCCCTCTTTGTTGAGTGCAAAGGTTCTCTGCGTTCCCTCAAAAGCATCCGTGTAAAATTCGATGTCCGTTCCCGTCAAAGCGACAACAATCGAAAAACACTCGCCTCTGGCGAGCTCCAGATCATACTTCTCAAAAGATACGCGGTTGGTACCCTCGACAAGATGTTCGATCCGCTCACTTCCCACATAGCAGCCACTGGCTGGGTCCCCCGGCGTTGGACTTGTATACAAAGAGACTGTCGCTGCCGTATCCTCTCCTGCATATTCGCCCAAATGAACATCAAAAGAAACTCCTTCAAATATCTCCTTCTCTCTCTGCTCGTTCATCCCCGTCATAAAGACTGCGGCTGCTGTCGTTGTATCTGCCAGCCCAGCC
>CAJTYI010000109.1 GCA_910584215.1 uncultured Roseburia sp.
GTCGATTGAGGCCAACGTGGCAGATGGAAATTCAGGCAAGTCATTTGGCGAAATATGAACAGGTCAGTACACTAGTATCAAAGCGCTAGCTTTATAAAACTATCGCAACGATACTCATGTCCTTTACCTAGTACGACGAATATTAATTTACTGACACCTTGGTGCAGAAATTAATGATTCGTTATACTAGTTTAGCATGAATGTTCACACATAACAACTACATACGCCTCATAATGTTAGGTCATCTATTTGACGGCATAGAATGATCGGCATCAGACTTTGTTCGATGAACGGTTCCCCTTTGATGATGCGGCGGCGCGTAGATACTTGAAATCTTAAGGGGACAATTCCCGACATTTATGATATTATGCCATATTCCGGCGGGAACAAAGACTCCGTCGCCGCTGCACAGTTTTTTACGGAAATTTTGTTGCTCCTGCCCGTTTTCCATAATGACAATCGCATTTCCCTGTTCGATTCGGATAAACTGATCGGTATCCTGGTGGATTTCCTCCCCAATTTCTCCCATAGGCGGGATGCACATAAGCGTCATCTGTAGATTTGTTCCACTCCAAAATGCAGTTCTGAAATTGTTGTTTTTTCTAGCCATACACGGTATGTTTGCCGCATACGGATATGGCCCGTAATCTGTCTGTTCTTTTGCCAAAATCCGCTCTCTATGTTCTCTTCTTTGTCCACAATAATAATCATTCATAAAAAATCCTGTCTTATTTCAACCATAAGCCACACCAATTTTCTTATCACTGTGCTGTATTGCACATAACTCATGTTGCCTGCAACTCGAAAATAAGCGCTGCTTTTTCACTTAATTTATTATATGGGAATCCATCACATAGGTGCAGATCAAAGATCATCATAACTTAAAGTTGTTTTATTTAACACAGGTATTCGTATTCAAAAGACGCTTTGCTGCTTTCAAAAGAGAATAAGGTCTGTCCGGCTTTTTGAAAATGATAATACGCCGTGCAGGATGCGCTTTCGTGGATAGTCCGCGCCATATCGCCCATGACAGGCGCTTTTAGTGGCTGGGAAGCTCTTTTTACTAAACGGACTTCCAGTTTCATATCATGCTGTACAATCCGCAGAATACCATTCCTGATCATAACTGCCTTTGCTCCCAGATAGGTAGCCAGCCGGTATTCCCGTCCCATCCACCGTACAATCCCTATGATCCCCGTAAAGTGTATACCTGCCATCGGAATATCAGCCACGGCAAGCATGAGGGAACCCTGTGGAAACAAACACTGGGTCCAGGCATATTGCTTCGGGAAAGACCGGCCCGAATCGCCTTCCCAGTATCCAAGCGTATTGACAAAAGCATATTTTCGTTCGTTCACATAGACGGTCCCGCAAACCGTGTGGCACATGCTGTAGATATGATGACGGCATTCCATAAACGGAATCAGCGCAAATGGTCCCATAATATCGTATTTTGGCGGTGTGAGAAAAGCGAATCGAAGCGAACCTTTTACGGACAGCTTTGGCGTATCGACGGATAAACATATCCCGTTTTTGTTAAAAGAATTTTTACCGATATATATGGTTTTTCCTCTGCGGCAATATGCTTCACCGGGAAATCTGGCAGTATGCACGCTGTCATCCGTAATAAACTGGATGGAACATGCCGTCTGATGCTTGGTGCGATGCATGGCGGGTATCACTGCCAGCGTATCGGTGTCAGACTGACATTTCATATACCAGCCATAAAAAGTTTCCTGCATTTGTTGTTCCTCCATGACAATGTTTTATCCTATTTTTTCCATAATTGACGATGTTTACTCCTCTCATTCTCATTGCCGCCAAAAAAAATCGACCGCCATGCAATCGACCGTATAAACCAATGGTTTGCATCACTGTCTCCAATAAAATTTTCAATCACAGAAATCGTATCCGTATGATAAATCGAAACAAACTGTCATAACTTATGATTCTTCACATAAACTGTATGGAATTTCAAGTAAATGACGTGCAGGAAAATTTATCTATTTTCCTTACCCATATGAAAGCAGAAAGGACGATGATCTTGAAGAAATTTAATTTAAAGAATCGATATCATAACATTCCTATAAGAATAAGAGCTGCCGCCATGGTTTCTCTCCTGCTGTCCTTTTGCCTTCTCGCTGGCTGTATTCCCTCCTACACCGCAGAAAATTTCGACAAATATATGGACGACTTATTTTGCAGCGAAGTGGCGGGCAACACCATTAATCTTCACTTTAATCTGCAGCATCCCGAAAATTACGGTATTACAGATGCCCCTGTGACATTGGGCTCTGTTTCCGCTGCGGATTCTATTGAGAGCGCTTCTGACTCTGAAAATATACTACATTTGCTAAATAAGTATGAATCTGCCGCACTAACGACAGATCAGCGGCTGACTTTTGATACTCTAAAGGATTACTTGCAGACAGGACTTTCGCTTGCGCGCTATCCCTATTATGATGAGATTTTAAAACCTTCGACCGGCATACAGGCACAACTGCCGATTCTCTATGAAGAATACCAGTTTTCCGGCAAAAAAGATGTAGAAACTTACCTCACGCTGCTCACACAGACAAAAGACTACTTTCGACAGATTGCAGTTTTTGAGGAGGAAAAAGCGAAAGAGGGACTCTTTATGTCCGACTATGCCTGCCAGACCATTATTTCCCAGTGCAGAGACTTTGTTGCGGGCACGGAAGAGATCGGGACATCCACGCACTATCTGATACAGACATTTAACAAAAAAATAGACGCTCTTACCGATCTCTCCGCAGAAGAAAAAAATGCTTACAAACAGCAGAATCTTACTGCCCTGGAACAATTTGTTTTTCCCGCCTATGAAGAATTGGCCGATGCGCTGTCCACACTGGCCGGCTCCGGCAAAAATGAGTATGGCCTCTGTTACTTTGCCGACGGCAAGGAGTTTTATGAGAAATTGGTTTACTACAACACAGGATATACGGGTTCAATCCAGGAAATCGCGGCGGATATTGATACACAGCGCAGCATGGACCTGCTGGAATCGGCACGCCTTAGCGCCGTCAATGAAAACCTATGGGAACGATGTGAGACCGCCGCTGTTTCAGACCGCGACCCAGCGGAAACGCTTGGCGTCTTAAAAGACACCATGTTAAACGATTTTCCCGCACCCCCGAAAACTCATGTTACCGTAAGCTTTATCGAAAAATGTATGCAAGAATATGTCGCCCCTGCATTCTACATAACAGCGCCGATCGACGCTGCCGAGAAACATTCGATCTACATTAACGCGACGACTGACCGCACCTCGCTGCGCTATTTTACCACACTGGCGCATGAAGGTTTTCCCGGACATCTCTACCAGACCGTTATGTCCTACCAGGCCAGTTTGCCGGATATTCGTTTCCTGTTGAACTATCCGGGTTACGTCGAAGGGTGGGCAACTTATGTGGAAATGCTTTCCTACCAATATGCCGGTTTAGAGCCGGCGGTGGCATCCCTGCTGTCGTTTAATCAGTCTGCCCTTTTGAGCCTCTACGCGTCCACCGATATCGGGATTCATTATGAGGGATGGGATTTTGCCCAGATGAAAAAGTTCTGGAATGACTATGGAATTTCTAATGAAACGACACTGCGCGAAATCTTTGAATTGATCGTGGAAGAGCCAGCACATTATCTGAAATATTATGTGGGCTATCTCGGATTTTTACAGCTCAAAGAATATGCGATGCGCACTTACGGAAGCAATTACAGTGATATCGCGTTCCATCAGGCAGTGCTTGCGATGGGACCCGCTCCGTTTTCCATATTGGAGCGATATCTGCCATCTTACTACGAAAATAAATAAAAGATATTGTAATCTGCAGTCATTATGATTGACCCAACAACTGCTGGTACACGTCACGCTTGCTGATGCCTCTGTCCTTCGCTACCAGCCGCATAGCCTCTTTGCGCGCAATGCCCTGCTCTTCATAGTATACCATATGCGCCTCTAAAGTCATGGCTTCCCAGCCCTCCTGCTGTTTTTGGCGAATTGTTTCATACGATTCACCCTCGATTACCAGCACATATTCTCCGCGGGGCTCATGTTCCTGATAATAAGTCAGGGCATCAACAAACGTTGTTTTTCTCATCTCTTCATGCCGCTTGGTAAGTTCCCTGCAAACGGAGAGACTGCGATTGCCCAGGACGTCGGATAGCTCCTGCAACGTCTGTATCAGATGATGCGGCGCCTCGTACAATACAATCGTTCTCGTCTCTTCTTTTAATTTTTGTAATATAAAACCGCGTTCCTTTTTGTCACGCGGCAAAAAAGCCTCAAATGCGAAGCGTCTCGTCTTCTGCCCGGACATGGTGAGTGCAGTAATACAAGCCGCTGCACCGGGCAGAGAAGTAACCGTGATTCCCTCCTCAAGACACATGCGCACCAAATCTTCTCCCGGGTCTGAGATTCCGGGTGTCCCGGCATCTGTAATCAGGGCAATATCCATGCCCTGACGAAGCTTGGCGATCAGTTGATAAGCCTTTTCGATTTTGTTATATTCGTGATAACTAGTCATAGGAGTTTTGATTTCAAAATGATTCAACAATTTGATCGAATTGCGCGTATCCTCCGCCGCAATCAAATTAACCTCCCGCAATGTGCGCACGACACGATAGGTAATATCCTCTAAATTGCCAATCGGTGTCGCACACAAATATAATTTTCCGCCCGTTTCCATGCAAACCTCCAGGATTCCGCCCTGCATAATCTCTCATTCAACTGCGAGCCTCAGAAGCATTTTTAACGCTAATTCTTTCTCAATAGCTTAAAGCTCGCGCACGACGTGCCGGTTGACATGACAACAGATATTGACCCCAACCGGAAGTCCCGCAATATGCGTGGCATAGGTATTAATGTTGACTGCAAGCGCCGTAATTGTTCCGCCAAGCCCGCCCGGCCCAATTCCAAGTTTATTCACCTTATCCAGCATTTCCATTTCTAAGTCCTTTATATAAGGGATTTTTGAATGTTCGTTTACCGGTCTTGTGAGGGCTTTTTTGGCAAGAATCGCACACTTTTCAAATGTTCCGCCGATGCCGACTCCGACTACCATGGGAGGACAGGCGTTCGGTCCGGCATCCTTTACCGCCGTCATGATCGCTTCTTTGACCCCCTCTATGCCGTCAGCCGGCTTTAACATAAAGATACGGCTCATATTTTCACTGCCAAACCCTTTCGGCGCCAGTGTAATCTTCATTTTGTCTCCGGGGACGATCGAATAGTGAATGACAGCGGGCGTGTTATCCCTGGTATTTTCGCGAATTAACGGGTCGCCCACCACAGATTTGCGCAAATAACCTTCAGTATAACCCTGGCGCACTCCCTCATTGACAGCTTCCTCTAAAGCTGCTCCCTCCACATGGACATCCTGCCCCAATTCTATGAAAAAAACAGCCATCCCGGTATCCTGACAGATGGGAATCATCTCTTCATCAGCTATTTTTAAATTTTCCTGCAACTGATTTAAAATCTTTTGTCCAAGTTCCGATCTCTCCTGTGAGACAGCTTTTTTCATCGCCTCATCCATATCCGGCGATAAATAGTGGTTTGCCTCAATACACATCTGACGGATCGTCTGTATCACTTCGTCTGTATGAATCGTTCTTATCATCATAATCTCCATTCTTACTATATTTTTTCTATCAAATTTGTGCGAAGCACAAAACTTGCGTGTCAATCATTTTTACACACCATACCCGTGCTTTTTTATTTTCCTGCGTTACTTCTTTAAGTTCTCCTTGAACTTCTCCAACACTTCATTATTGTCTTTCGACTTCATCCGAGGAAATGCCTTCAACAGACGGATAAACCCAGCATTATTATGTTCCAGCATTTTCGTATACTCCCGTCTTAGCTCTTCTCTTTTCTGTCTCTTTTCCTCCCTGTTTTTTCTCGTTTCCTCCGCCTTTTCATTCCATTTTTCTCTTGTCTGCTCCACCGATTCATTGATTCTCGCTTTCGCTTCCTCCGCTTTTTCACTCCACTTTTCTCTTGTCTGCTCCACCGATTCGTTGATTCTCGCTTTTGCCGTCTCTGTAGATTCACTCCATCTCTCTTTTGTCTGCTCCACCGATTCGTTGATTTTTGCTTTCGTTTCCTCCGCCTTTTCATTCCATCTCTCTTTTGTCTCGTTTGCAGACGATGTAATTTTATCTATGATTTCTGCATGTTCCTCCTGTATATTCGCTGAGACTTCCATCGCCTCGATCACATTTTCATAGATATTCTCGCCAATCTCGTCGGATATTTTATGAATCTGTGCAGCAATCTCATCCATCATCTTAAGTCGCCTGTTGAATTTGAGGATGGTAGACACTGTGATACACAGATCAACCATAAATACGCCAAAAAATACAACCAATAAAATAACGCCGGGCGTGTAAGGAATTATGGTAATCACACGATATATCATCGGATGCAGGATATCCATAATAAAGGTACAGGCAAGTCCCCAGTAAACAGAAAATTTCAGGCAGACATAACCTTTGATATTGAAAGGCTTGTCCGTATAATCCCACCATCTATTGTGAAACATCTGTTCCAGTATCAGTCCGGTTATATATTCCAAAACGGAAGTCAGCAAAAAGGAACCTGTAAACAAGATAAAAAGATTCTCTTTTAGTGGGGTCAAAGCTCCCACAACAATCACGACACCGCAGCCGTAAATGGGACAGTAAGGTCCGTTTAAGAAACCGCGGTTGACAAATTTTCCGGTATTCAAAGCAGCGTAAGCGACTTCCGCACACCATCCGATAAAGGCATATATAATAAAAATCCATACCAATTCATAAAAATTTTGCGGCATTTTATCTCTCCCAAGATTGTTGTTATCATCCGATCATTTCAATTTTATTAAATTTTTTATATAATTTCAACTATTTGATTGTAAAATTGTACAATATATAGTATAATGTTGCTAAAACGAACAGGAAACTATTCGTCGTCAATGGAAAGAAACCAATTTTCAGAACTTGTAGACAAGCTGTTCTGAGAGATAAAGTTTCGATAAAGGATGGAGGAGAACGATGGAACTTAAAGATTTTATGGATTTATCCAAACTTCAGGAAATTCAGGACAGTTTTTCTAACTCTACCGGATTGGCAGCAATCGCTGTCGGCAAGAACGGTGAATACATAACGGAAGGCAGCAATTTCACCGATTTTTGTATGAAATATACTCGCGGCTCTGCCGAAGGCAACAAACGCTGTATAAAATGTGATAACGATTGTACGGGTACATATACCTGTCATGCGGGTTTGATGGATTTCTCTGTCGATATCACGATAAATGGTGAAAAGATGGGCAGCATGATCGGCGGACAGATTTTACCGAATCCTCCAGACGAAGAACAGTTCCGCGCAACAGCAGAAGAGCTCGGCATTGATCCTGATTCCTATATTGAAGCGCTCCGCAAAGTTCCAGTCAGCACAGAGGATAAGATTCGCGCTTCGGCTGACCTTCTCGGTATTATTGTCAATCAGCTCGTCAATCTCGAATATTTTAAATTCAGCAACGCAGACCGTTTAGAGCAGCTTCAAAAAGAAGTTGACGATTGCAGTAACCTGATTCAGATGATCAACAATAACACCAGCCACTTAAAGGCAATTGCCACCAAGCAGAAGATTCTCTCGTTAAATGCGAGTATTGAGGCTGCAAGAAGCGGTGAGGCAGGCGTAGGATTTGCTGTTGTGGCTAAGAGTATGCAGGATCTTTCTTCTCAGTCCTCTGTGATCTACAACGACATTGAAAAGTCTGTTGCAGACATTACACGCACAATCTCCAATCTTTCTTCGCTGTTTGACGATCAAAGAGAAAATTAATAACAATTGAGTAGAGAAGATTTATCTTCTCCTCACTCGCACGCCGGACGCGGGTAGCTTTAGTTATACTTTTCCTTTCCGTGTCCGTGTGCATAAAAATCGGACAGTTCATGATATGAACTGTCCTTTTTTATGCGCAGGGGTGCGAAGTGAAAATAGCTGCTGTTGCAGCACGCACCCCGCGCAACGAGTAGGGAAGAA
>CAJTYI010000110.1 GCA_910584215.1 uncultured Roseburia sp.
GGACGTATTCTGAATGTCGGGTCTACTGGCTCATATATGCCATGCCCGAATGATGCGGTATATGCTGCCACAAAAGCCTATGTCCTATCTTTTTCTAACGGACTATATCAAGAATTGAAAGGAACCGGGGTAACAGTAACCTGCTTATGCCCAGGAGCAACACAGACCCTATTTGCAGAAAAAGCAAATATCAATAACACTCTACTTTTCAAACTTTTTGTGATGCAGCCAGAGGTTGTTGCCGCTATTGGCTACAACAATTTGCAAAAGGGAAAGCGAGTGGTTACTGCTGGCCTTTATAATAAATCGCTCGTTCTTTCTGCTAAGTTGCTCCCCGTATCAATTATCAATCCAATAGCCCAATGGATGGTAAAAATGTAGGCAATGAACAAAGGTATCCATATCTTCTAAATCAATATATTTTGTAACTGCCGCACGACGCCAAAAGAAAAAAGCCGTCGTGTAGCAGTCTTTAATCATGCTCATTTCTGGCGGATTTGAGAAAATCAGAGCCGCCACTTTTTATATTTTGGCGACAATTAGGATGATGCCGCCATGCGATTACGAATAGATAGGCACTTGTCAAAAAAAGCCTAACCCTCGCAACGGCGACCTCTACCCAGGCTTTTCAGATACAACTTTCATTGTACTTGCTCCTCCCAACTAGATTTTCAAATGAAACCAAACACCAAAACTGTCCCGAAAGTGTTGCGCCCGGAAAGCTATACCTTGCAGAGCGTCCCAAACCCTCCCCCTTCTCTCCCCCTGGAAGTGTCTCGAAAGCTCCGTTTCTGTTTTCGGCGCACTCTTTCGGTGCGTCTCATTTGATACTTAAACTTCATTTTAGAGCAAAAACAAAAGAATACCCTCCGAATTTTTGGTAATGTGGTAACTGCTGGCACAAAAAAATACTGCCCGGGGTCCATCCCGGGCAGTATCTTTTCTTTTCTAATGCTTTATCTGACAGACAAAATCAAATTCCCGCCATCGCCAGCATCAACCACCAAATCACCGCAGTATGTACGGTGTTGGTCGTGAGCGGCGGGTGTCACCGCCTCCAACATTTGAGGTCTGTTATCGAATTTACTGCCCTCATGATGGGCATACAACCCCTCTCTCATGTTTGGACATAATTCCCGGTGCAGGTAAACTGTCTTTCCTGCCCGGCAGGTTTTGATATAGTTATTGGTTCCGCACCAATACTCCTTTTTGATTCTGTGATAATCTGCTTCGCTTACCACAGTAAAAAAGGTGTCCTTTCCCTCGGTGTATTGCATGAATACCATACCTGGAAAATTCCTGCTTGTATATGCTGGATTCTTTCCAGCATCAGAAATCTTCGTCATGTACTTCATGAGTACAACTAGTGCAATTACCAGCCTTGAAAATCTAAATTCCTTCATTGTCAACGCCTCCGATATTTTTAATATAGACCTCAATCCAAGCAAAACTCTTGAATTAAAATCTACTTTCCTTTTCTAACACAGCATATTTGCAGGCATTAACACTGACACCCTCCAAGCAGTCAATTTTTGTCCTTGCTGACATAAAAGATGGTACTGCCCGGGATTCCTCCCAAGCAGTACCATCTTTCACTTTTTAGGCCCATCCTAGAAGCGGTAAATAAGCGGTACAGCTACCCCTTAAACCTCTGACGGTGCCTCACTCGAATCCCCGAAAGTCCTTATGGCTCTAGCGGTTTCCGCCCGCTTCTCTTCCAGGGATTCCTTCCAAATCATGTCCTTCACCTTTATGGGGCCACGCTATTAGGCAGTGCTAACATATCACAAATAGTCCCATTTGTCAACGATTCCGCTTCCCTATTCTCCCGGTTAGTCCCATCACTTCACAGCCAGTCCCAGCCTGGAAGCGGTAAGAATCCGGCAACCCAAACAGCCTCTTTTCCCTCTGGCCTCTAGGCTTTTCCCATACTCAAAGCCCTGTATTTCAGCTCCCGAAGCGGCAAAAACCCGGTAACTCTCACGCAACCTTTTGATAGTCAATGACGGAAATTTCCTGCATGAGCCGCTTGGCCGCAGATACCAGCTCTTCCAAACGCTCGGTAACTTCATCTGTGTAAAACTTTTCCCCACATTGCTCACATTCCTCGCAAGGAACGTTTTTGATTACAATAATACAATTTCTGTAATTTACCACATGCGTTGTAACAGATTCTTTCACTGTGTCGCATTTACAAAACATACACATAAATCAACGCTCCTTTCTGGTTCTCAAATCGGCTTCGAATTTATCCGTACTGGGATAGTAGGCGGTAATGACATAGGCGGTGGTTTCGTCCGCCCCTATTACAATATGGAGAACCTTGTCCTGTGTAGTATATCCAAAAATCAAACAACTCGGGTATGGGAAATCGTTGGGGTAGTCCTCTATAATCTCTCCCCGAAGCACGCAGGAGATTACATCATCCCTTAAAATATCACGCTCCTGCATCCGTTCCAAACAGTGGGTAGACCATTTGACAGAACGATTTTGAAACAGCGTTTGAATTTTATGAATGTCCATCTCTACCCCTCCAGCTTATGAATATCATATCGCATACCGGCTAAAAATTCAAGTGAAATATCTTGAAGCGGCAAAACCCCAGCAGCCCTCCCCCAAGGCTGCCAGGGCTTCTTTCTCATGCCAATAGTCTGTCAATACCTTCCAGCTTGTCAATCTCCTTCTCTTTCGTATCCTCCAAAAGGTGGACGTAAATATTATAGGTGGTTTTGACATTGGCATGACCTAACTGCTCGCTGATCGCTTTAATATCCACCCCAGCCTCAAAACATCTTGTAGCATAGGTGTGGCGTAGCGTGTGCATGGTCGCTCCCTCAATCCCGCACTTCGCAAAGATTCTATAAAGAGAATTTTGCAGGTTTCGATTATGTACCATGTTCCCCCGTGTATTCGGGAACACCAAACGGCTTTCGCTCCATTCCTCCCCGGATTGCTCCACACGCTTTATCATTTCTTCTTTATGCACTCTCAGCACTTCAACAAGGCCCGCCGTGATTACCACCATTCGCTTGCTGGACTTCGTTTTACAGAAGTCTTGAACCACCTGCGGCGCTGAATGACTGGTGTAGTCGTGGCAGACAATCGCTTTTTTATTTACCCGGATTGTCCGCTTCTCCAAGTCAATGTCATCCCACGTCAGCGGGATTCCCTCCCCCATTCGCAACCCTGAATACAGATACATGAGTAACATGGGCCGATAGTATTCACCTTCCAACTGCTCAATAAACCTTTGCTGTTCCTCCTTGGACAGTACCCGCATATCCTCCGTATCATCCTTTGGAAAGGTCACACCCTTACAAGGATTACGCACCATCATCCCCAGTTCAACCGCCTTTTCCAAACTTCCATGAATGATGTTATAATTTTTCACGAAAGTCGAACAGCTTCCCCCGATTGCGTCCAAACATCTTTGAATATGATAGGTGCTCAACTCCCGCAATACAATATCCCCAATGTATGGCCTGATATGAATTCTGAAATTATTGCGATAACTCGTCAAAGTAGCAGGAGCCAGCTTTGGAGACTTGTGCTTTTCAATCCATGTATTCATCCATTCCCCTGCCTTGATTGCCGCCTTGCTCTGACTAACCCCCATTCCCTTCTCCGCTTGAAGCTGGCGCAGAATCTCCGCCGCCTCCGCCTGTGTATCGGCGTAGCGGTAAACATATTCCCGCTTGCCATTTTCTTTATACAGACCCGTTGGAAAAGTCACCAGCCATCTGCCGTCTGTGCGTTTTCGGATACTGCCCTCACCGTTTGCTCTCTTGCTCATACTCAAAACCTCCTCTATTTTGGTAATCTGGTAATCTTCTTTAAAGGGCGGGGCATTGAAACTCAATGCCCCGCCCCTTGTGGATGGCGATTGTAACGCCTCTATCGCTGAAATGCAAGGATTTTTTTATCGTCACAGTAGCTTTCTAAAAATCCAATGGCCCCCGGCGCCTCTTTCTCCAAATCATAATTGCACCATATCCATTCTACGCCCTTTGACTTTCCTTCACTTACATCACAGCCTTTTACATACTCGCCCAATAAGTGGCGATGCCAACCATGTGGAATCAAGTACCAGTCGTATAAATCACTTCCATCGTCACGGCCTGACCAATACCCGGACAAGACAATTTTAGCTTTTGCCTGTTGAATTGCTTTTAAGAGTGTGATGTGATCCCGAACATCAGGCATGTCCACTTGGTACAGCCTGCCATCACAGCGAAGCCCTTCTAAATATGGCGGGTCAAGGTAGATGAACACTTCCGGGCTTTCCAGAAGCTGGTTCTCCTTCATACATGTTACAGCGTCCGTGTTAAAGACCTTGAAAGGTTGTCCGCTCATGCTTTTGAATGTAAGCGGCAATCCAAGCGGCCCCGTCATCTTTTTAGTATACGCTGTCCCATCATTGTAAACCCATGCCCGACCATCCGCATTAAAGGATTGATTGATTATGATGTATGTATCAGCCGCCCACTGTATGGGGTCGCTCTGCTTTGCTCCATATGCTTCATGCCGTTCCTTCGCCGCTTGAAACAAGCTCCAACTGTAACAGGTCTGCTGTAACCGCTCCAACAGTAACCCTTGTGTCTCTGGCGCTGTCGCAACCTTCCAAAAGTTTGCGATATGGGGGTTGAAGTCATTCAAAATCTTCACGTCAAACTTCCCGCTGTTGAGAGCCAGCGCCGCACTTCCGCAGTACATTTCAGCGTATACCTTGCAAGTGCTGGGGATAAGGCGGGAGAGAACTCCCGCCATGCGGCCCTTTCCTCCAATGTATTTCAATACATGCAAGGTCGCTTCCATGCTCATGCCGCCTCGCTCCCCTCTTGCATCTTGAATGAAAAATACCAATCATTTGCACTTCCTGTATTGATTTTATAAGAATACACATGGCCTGTCCCCTGATTGGTACGGAGCAATCCCCATGCCTTGAAATTTTTTTGCAGTTCCAGCCGGGTATATCCCAGTTCCAGCTTATCAAGTACTGTCTGCAAGTAACTGGCAAGAATATTCCCGTAATCGCCCCTGACAAACACCCGCCCCGGCTCCTCGTACTGCCCTACATACTCGCATAATGCCCGGTATACCTCACATAGAGATGATTTGCCCTCACTGTCCGCCTGTATCTTCAACTGCGGCGCTTTCTCAACAACCGCTTTATAAATGTCCTCTATTTCCTTAACTGCTATTCCATCCATATCGGCCAAGTCATACAGAGATTTTTTATCCGCCAGTTTCCTTTTTGGATATTCCCGGATGGGGCTTACCTCCCCATCCGGATAAACAATCGCTAATTTTAGTCTGCACTCCCTTGTTCCAACATCCCGGCTCCATGCCCCTACCACCACAGACCCGTTTTCGGTCTTGTAAATCTCTTTCATAAGTGAATCATCATTACTGAAAAGCCGTGTAATCATATTTTCCTGCATAAGTAAACCTCCTATAATCTCTATATATCATTCAAGCCGCATTTTCCCCGTCCAGCCACGCAAGAAACCTCGTCTTGCTGACCCTGTACTGCTTTCCAACACGGAAGGCAGGAAAATCCTTGCTGTGTACCAGTTCATACGCCGTATTTCTGGAAATACCCAAAACAGCCGCTATATCTAAAGGTTGTGAGTACCATGGATAAACTCTCTGGATTTGTCACACGCTCAAATTTCTTTTTCATAGAGTTACCTCCATCTTCAATATTGATAAGCTGACCTTATGTTAATTTTTGTAAAAGTATATACTACCCCCTTCTATGTAGTGCGGGAAAGACAATACGATTGTATTGGCAGTACTGTAAAGAGGCGCACTACTCCTATAAATTTGCCTGTTTCCTGATTTTAGGCATAGTATGAACTTATCAAGGTACACGTCTTTCCTTTGGGTTGGCCCCCTGTCCTCTTTACATTTTTCATTATATCAGGCGATACTTTTATATTAAATATTTCATTGTTCTGTGTAATTCGTGCTTCTATTTATTTGAATCATTTCTATTTATGTAATGTTATATTCTATTTTGTGTAATGCTTATCTCCCCCAAAAAGATATGCCTCGTTTTGCAAAAAGAAACACATGCGGGACGGTTCCCGCATGTGTCCAAGGATTTTTTTATTTTTCTTTCTTTTCCCCGGCTTTCGCCTCTTTGTATGTAATGATTCCAGTAACAAGCCTGTTTTTCTCCTGCAACAGCTTTTGCAATCCCCGCAACTGTGCTACCTCACACTTATCAAGTATTGAGAATGACAATCCTCGGACAGCTTTCACGATATCCCGAAACTGTTCCGCTGTGACTTTAAGCGGCGCTGGCTTACGCTCTTTCAAAAAATAACATAAACGGTAAAAGTCCCAGTTCTCCACGTTTGACCGCTTCACACTTCGCAACAGCGCGCATATTTCATCCTGGGGTGACTTTGTTCCTTTTGCTCCGCTTCTCACCTTACGCCACTGAAACAGCCTTCTCCAATCTTCGTCTGTAATCTCTCCCTTTTCTATGCTCTTCTTTCCCGCTGTATCTTGCTTCTCTAATTCGTAAGGACAGCTGAAATGAACTTCACCCAGAAAAATTTCTTTCCTTATGCCTGTTATCTGTGACAGACTATCCAGCTCCCCTTTTCCATATCGGACAACACCTGTGTTAATAATACGGGTGTACCGCTCCCGACTTGTATGAAAAGCCTTATATATTGTATCTTCTGGATTCCTTTCACAAAGTACTTGCCATATATACCGCATGATGAAATAATTGACTTGCCTGTTAAACTTCTTTTCCTCGTCTGATAATATCGGTTGCCCTGTCTGTTTTTCCTGTTCTGACAACTCTGCCACCCCCGACAACTATATATTATATAGTATAGCTGATTTGGGACAGCTTGGCAACCTATTCAAATTTGCGGAATTTTTGGTAATGTGGTAATTTCAAAAAAGACACCCGGCCTAACCCTTTAGACCGGGTATTGCTTTCACTCCTCCCCCAACTCCTCTAAACTCTCTCGGAGCAGTAACACTAACGCCTTCCCCACTTCCACCAACTCATGGAGCAGATACAGAAACACCACCATACTGCAACAAGTGAAGCCTGCCAGAAATTCAAAGGAGACTGTCATTTAGACCGCCCCCTCTCTGGCCCCCGTGGAACCCTCTGTGGCCTCGCTTACCTCCACCCCCTCATGGATTACCACCCGGCCCTTCTCGTCCAGTCTGGCACCCCCTACACTAATCAGGGACAACAGGGCCTTCAGCCTGTCAGCGTCTACAACCTCCAGCTTGAACCGATTGCTGACCAGCTCATAACGGTCGCCAGCCTTGCCGCCCTTGATAACTCGGGTGACTGCGAAATACTTCGATACGCCGCTGTCCTCGTCCTCCTTGATCGGCATGAAGGTCGCCAGCCCCGTCTTTGCCAGTAAACCAGTGGTGAAAGTCTCGTCCATCACAACCTCGCCGCCCTCGGTCACAGTCACGCCGTTGATCCGCTCACCCGCCGCAATCTTGGCCTTGATCTGCTTGTCAGAGTACCATGTAAAGTCCCGGCTCTGATTCAGATAAACACACCAGCCCTCACGCCGCTTGCCCAGCTTTTCCTCAAAGATAACAGTAGCCTTACACATAATAAGTCATTCTCCTTCAATTTTGATTTTCTGAAAGTTCTTTTCCCTTTCAACAAAACCATCTTAACGCTGGGTTCATTGACGTGCAAGACGTGATTTTGTATGGGTCTGAATCCCCAAAATTGGGGAGTTTGTAGAAGTCAAACAGGTTGTATCTTCTAACCGCTCTATTCTGGTAAACATTTCAGCTTTTTCATGCTTCCCACATTTGTCATAATTTCAATTTGCAACATTTGAAACACCATCGCAACTAGCCTAAATCATGTCGAAACCTGTTCTGATTCAACTTTCCTTCTCCTGCCTTCCTCTCCTGGAAAATCACCCATTTCCACCTTCTCAACCCTTCTAAATCTTTGAAAAAGCCACTCTGAACCTTAAATCTAAATCTCCTTGAAATTTTGAGCATTTTTCAAAAATTG
>CAJTYI010000111.1 GCA_910584215.1 uncultured Roseburia sp.
GCTGGATGCCCCAAAGGCACGCGCCTAAGTACCTCGGGATTTGTGATATTGAAGAAAAAAGCAGAGACTGTGACGCCAAAGAGACGATGAATGCCGCTTTCACTCACAGCAAAAGAAAAGTTACTGTATTTTGGATAGAATAAATATGCATCCACTATTCATCGGTATTCATCCAAATAACTTGGCTAATAAACTATACTGTGTTAGTTGACTGTAAGATAGCAGGTCAATGCACAAGAGCGAAATAATCTTAAGTTACGCCGTGTAAATCTACAGTGCCAATGATGAAAGGATTTCGCGCTGCTTATGCGAGATTTGAGTGTTACATAATTCTTGGAAAAAATTGTTTTCATATCCGTAAAAAGGGAAAAATAATAAGTGCGATGATGCATGGAAAGCTGCGTGCGATGATACATGTCATGTTCAGATAATTCATTGCGGAAAGGAGAAAAATGGAACGAAAGTACATTAAAATCAGAGGAGCCTGCGAGCACAATTTAAAAAATATAGACGTCGATATCCCGAGAGATTCGTTTGTGGTTCTGACTGGTTTGTCGGGATCAGGTAAATCATCACTGGCATTTGACACAATATATGCGGAGGGGCAGCGGCGTTACATGGAATCGCTGTCATCCTATGCGAGGCAGTTTTTGGGACAGATGGAAAAGCCGCGTGTGGAAAAGATTGAGGGACTTTCCCCGGCGATCTCGATTGATCAGAAATCGACCAACCGCAACCCGCGCTCTACGGTGGGAACCGTGACGGAGATTTACGATTATTTTCGTCTGTTGTATGCCAGAATCGGTGTGCCGCATTGTCCCAAGTGTGGGAAGGAGATCAAAAAACAGACGGTTGATCAGATGGTTGATCAGATTATGGAACTGCCGGAACGAACCAGGATACAACTGCTTGCGCCCGTCGTGCGCGGACGCAAGGGAGAGCACGTTAAGCTCTTTGAACAGGCGAAAAAGAGTGGTTTTGTGCGAGTTATCGTTGACGGCAATATGTATGAGCTTAACGAGGAGATCAAACTCGAGAAGAACAAAAAGCACAACATAGAGATTGTGGTTGACCGTCTGGCGATCAAGCCCGGTATTGAACAGCGATTGGGGGATTCGATAGAAACCGTACTTGAGATGGCGGAGGGTCTTTTGATCGTGGACGTGGTGGACGGGAATCAGATTCAGTTTTCCGACAGCTTTTCCTGCCCGGACTGTGGAATCAGCGTCGGTGCGATTGAGCCGCGCAGTTTTTCGTTTAACAATCCGTTTGGCGCCTGCCCGACCTGTTTTGGATTGGGCTATAAAATGGAGTTCGATGAAGACCTGATGATTCCCGACAAGAGCCTTAGCATTGCAGAGGGGGCCATTCAGGTGATGGGATGGCAGTCCTGTATGGATTCTTCGAGTTTTACCAACGCGATTTTGCAGGCGCTTTCGCGCGAGTATAAGTTTTCGCTGGATACTCCATTTGCCGAGTATCCGCAAGAAATCCGTGATCTGCTCCTGAATGGAACGGACGGACGCGAAATCAAAGTACATTATCAGGGTCAGCGTGGCTCCGGTGTGTATGATGTGGCGTTTGAGGGCTTGATTAAAAATGTGCAGCGACGATACCGTGAGACCGGCTCTGATGTCATGAAGCAGGAGTATGAGCAGTTTATGCGGATTACGCCGTGTGAGACCTGCAAGGGAAGACGTCTTAAAAAAGAATCCCTGGCGGTGACGGTGGCCGACAAAAATATATTTGATATGACATCCATGTCTGTCAAAAATCTCAATGAATTTATTACCAAGTTGGAATTGACCCGTCAGCAGCAGTTGATCGGTGGGCAGATATTAAAGGAAATCCGTGCGCGCGTGGGATTTTTAAATAAAGTTGGACTGGAATATCTGTCACTTTCGCGCGCGACAGGCACACTTTCCGGTGGCGAGGCGCAGCGCATCCGTCTGGCTACGCAGATTGGGTCCGGCCTCGTGGGAGTTGCCTATATTCTGGATGAGCCTTCGATCGGTCTGCACCAGCGGGATAATGATAAGCTGCTGTCGGCATTGAAAAATTTGCAAGAACTGGGAAATACCCTGATCGTGGTGGAACATGATGAGGATACTATGATGGCAGCGGATTATATTGTGGACGTGGGACCGGGGGCCGGCTCTCACGGCGGTAAGATCGTTGCCTGCGGTACGGCGGAGGAAATCATGAACTGTGAGGATTCCATCACAGGGGCTTATCTTGCCGGGCGGATTCAGATTCCGGTTCCCGGAGTGCGCAGAACACCTACTGGTTTTCTGACGATAAAAGGGGCGAGGGAGAACAATCTGAAAAATATAGATGTGCAGATACCGCTTGGTATCATGACTTGTATCACCGGGGTGTCAGGTTCTGGCAAAAGCTCTCTGACAAACGAGATTTTGTATAAACATTTGGCCCGAAAACTTAACAGGGCCCGTTGTATACCGGGGGTGCACGACGCAATCGTCGGTGTGGAACAGCTTGATAAAGTGATCGATATTGATCAATCTCCGATCGGGAGGACGCCGCGCTCGAATCCGGCGACGTATACCGGCGTATTTGATATGATACGCGATCTGTTCGCCGCAACGTCGGATGCCAAGGCAAAGGGGTATAAAAAGGGCAGATTCAGTTTTAATGTCAAAGGCGGGCGATGTGAGGCGTGTTCCGGGGACGGTATCATCAAGATCGAGATGCATTTTCTGCCGGATGTCTATGTGCCGTGTGAGGTGTGCCAGGGCAAACGCTATAATCGCGATACATTGGAGGTAAAGTATAAAGGAAAAAGTATTTATGACGTTTTGGATATGACAGTGGAGGAAGCGTTGAAATTTTTTGAAAATGTGCCCACGATTCATCGCAAGATTCAAACACTCTACGATGTCGGACTGTCTTATGTAAAACTGGGACAGCCTTCGACCGAGCTTTCGGGGGGCGAGGCGCAGCGCATTAAACTGGCGACGGAGCTCAGCAAGCGCAGTACCGGCAAGACGATCTATATTTTGGATGAGCCGACGACTGGACTTCATTTTGCGGATGTGCATAAGCTGATTGATATCCTACATCGGCTTTCGGACGGCGGTAATACGGTGGTCGTGATAGAACATAATCTCGATGTGATCAAGACAGCAGATTATATTATCGATATGGGGCCGGAAGGCGGAGACGGCGGAGGAACCGTTATTGCATGTGGTACGCCCGAGGAGATCGTGAAAGTCAAAAAGTCATATACAGGCCAGTTCCTGAAAAGATATTTAAAGAAAAAATGATACTATATTAAGGCATTAAAATTCAGCTGTCCGAAGTTGGATTTTGATGCCTTACATCTATAAAAATAAGGGAATAAAAAGCGTTCGATATTAAAAGTATATTGAACAAGATGATATAAACAGAAATTCACAATACAATCACTGAAATACGTCAAATATTTATAATAAAAAATATGAAAATAATCCGAACATGGATAGAATTTGGGGAGTGCCCCTCCAGGTTTATGGATGGAACCCGGAGGGACATGAGTTATGAAAAATTATATTAGCCGCCTAGCCTTTCGACTAGACTAAAGCTAGTACTCTTATAATATATCTGCAATATGTGTCCAAATTGTGTTCAAAAAATAAAAAAAGTATAAACTTATATGCTGTCTCTATCGTCGACTTTTTTCTAGATCAGCCAAACTTATATTGCTTGTTAGCAATGTTATTTGGATGAATACCTATGGACAGCGGTTTCATATTTATGCTATCAACTATAGAATAAACTTTTTCTTTTCCTATGAGTGAAAGCGGCATCCACCGTCTCTTTGGTATCACCGTCCCTGCTTTTTTCACTATCACAAATCCCGATGCCCCAATGAAGCACGCTTAGAACCCCTGGCATTTGTTCCATTCAGAAAAAAGCAGGGGCTGTGGCGAATACGAGTTGCGGCATTTTGTAATCCTTCATTTGCCCCATTCAAAAAAAGCAGGGGCTGTGGCGAATACGAGTTGCGGCATTTTGTAATCCTTCATTTGCCCCATTCAGAAAAAAACAGAGGCTGTGGCGCCAACTGACGATGAATTGTCGCAGTTACCTTGTGAAGAAGATGAAGTTTTTTAGAAGTTTACAATAGAACAAATAAGCAAAACATTGGAATACTTCTTCAGTCAAAACATTGGCTCACAACCTATAGATTACCAAATAAATGATTAAGAAAAAATTATTTAAAAAAAAACCATGGAATTAAGAAAAAAACACTTTGAAAAAAACATATTTTTGTATATAATGTGTTTATATATGTAAAAATATGATTGAATGAGTTTTTATGTCCATATATTTGATAAGACAGTATATTACTATAGAAGCAATTGCGTATAGATCGGTGACGGATCAGAGAAAGGGGAACAGAGCATGTTGGGTACGGATATCGGGATAGACCTTGGTACTGCGAGTATTCTGGTATATATAAGAGGAAAAGGCGTAGTGTTAAAAGAACCGTCCGTTGTGGCGTTTGATCGGGATACAAACAAAATAAAAGCAATCGGCGAGGAGGCAAGACTGATGCTCGGTAGGACGCCGGGCAACATTGTGGCGGTCAGACCGTTGCGGCAGGGAGTTATTTCCGATTACACGGTGACGGAAAAGATGATAAAATACTTTATACAAAAGGCGCTTGGCAAGAAGTCTTTCCGCAAACCCCGCATCAGCGTGTGCGTGCCGAGCGGTGTCACCGAGGTAGAGAAGAAAGCGGTCGAGGATGCCACCTTTCAGGCGGGGGCTAGGGAGGTCAAGATTATTGAGGAACCGATTGCAGCCGCGATCGGTGCGGGCATTGACATTGCACGGCCATGTGGCAACATGATTGTTGATATCGGCGGAGGTACAGCCGACATCGCAGTAATTTCTTTGGGAGGGTCTGTTGTCAGTACGTCGATTAAGATTGCGGGGGATGATTTTGACGAAGCGATCGTGCGTTATATGAGAAAGAAACATAATCTTCTGATCGGTGAACGCACGGCGGAGGATATCAAGATCAGGATTGGTTCCTGTTTTCCGCTGGCACAGACGGAGACGATGGATGTGCGCGGCCGTAACCTTGTGACTGGTCTGCCTAAGACCGTCAATGTCTCCTCGGAGGAGACGGAAGAGGCGCTGCGCGAAACGACGCTTCAGATTGTGGAGGCAGTGCACTCCGTTTTGGAGAAGACACCGCCCGAGCTGGCGGCCGATGTCGCTGACCGCGGGATTATCTTAACAGGAGGCGGTTCTCTGCTGCGAGGTTTGGAGGAGTTGATCGAGGATCGCACCGGGATTCACACCATGACGGCTGATGAGCCGATGACCTGTGTTGCTATAGGGACGGGCAAATATGTCGAATTTTTAGCGGGAAGAAGAGATGACAAGGACTCCATTTCCGGATGATTGTTATAGGGACACTAGAGGGAGACAGTTTCATGCGATGATAGACGCATAGAAAGAGGTAAATATGGTAAAGGGATTATATACGGCACACACAGGAATGATTCAGGAGCAGCGGCGGCTGGATGTTTTGTCCAATAACCTGGCCAATGCCGATACCAACGGTTACAAAAAAGAGGGTACTACATCACAGACCTTTGCGGACGAGCTGGCGATCAAGATCAAAGATACATCCGCGTACGCGCTGCCGCGCAAACTGGGTGTCATGAGCATGGGCGTGCATATCGGTGAGACATACACGGATTACACACAGGGAAACTTTAAGGTGACCGACAACGAAACCGATATCGCGCTGGACGGTGACGGCTTTTTTGCGATCGCATACACGGATAAGCAGGGCAATACTTCGGTTAAATATACAAGAGACGGTGCGTTCACGGTCAATACGCAGGGATACCTTGTGACAAAAGATGGCGATTACGTGCTCAATATGGCAGGAGCTACGAACGGGGACCCTGCTGAGGGTAACCGTATTCGCTTGGACCCGAATGCGCATATTGTCATCAACGAGTTTGGCCATATTTACCAGAATGACCAGCGTGTGGGTGTCCTTGGATTTGTAGATATTGAGGATTATAATTACCTGCAAAAATTTGGAGAGAACCTCTATGACTTGGTGGAAGGCGGCGTGCGTGCGCCCTCTGAGGCCAAAGTAGTGCAGGGATGCATTGAGGGAGCGAATGTCAATATCGTCTCGGAGATGGTCAATATGATTACGATTGCCAGAGCTTATCAGGCGGGACAGAAGATTATCAACGCAATCGATGAGACGCTGGATAAAGCGGTAAATAACGTAGGTCAGGTCTAAATTTTTTAGAGATATGGACCGATACTATAATAGAGATAATGACGCGATTTTGTATCGTTGCATCTTTTGCATATTCATGGTTAAGCTAAAAATAGTATCACTACGAATGTTAAGCCTGCGGCGGAAGCCGTGGACGGAAAGGAAAGAGATTTAACATGGTAAGATCACTTTACACTGCGGCGACGGGTATGATCGCTCAGCAGTCCAATGTGGATAATATTTCCAATAATCTGGCTAATGTCAACACGGTAGGATATAAAGAAGAAAAGATGGAGTTTAAATCGTTGCTGTATCAAACGCTTCAGACGAAGACGACCACGGCAAACGGTGAGCAGAAGCCGATTCCGGCGCAGGCAGGTCTTGGAACGCGCGTGGCCTCCAACACTTCTGTTTTTACACAGGGCTCCATGCTGGACAGCGACAGTGCCACCGATTTTGCGATTGTTGGCGACGGATTTTTCGCGGTGCGCGGGGCAGACGGGGAGACTTACTATACGAGGGACGGAAGCTTTACATGGGCGATGGGAACGACGGGACTTACACTGTGTACCTCGGACGGTTATCCGGTTCTTGGCAATGACGGCAATCCAATCGTGATTCCTAATGGGATTCAGTCGGAGCAGGTGATTGTGAGTGCCGACGGTAGATTTGGCTATATGCAGAATGATGGTACATATGTCAATTTAAACAGATCATTTGGTTTATATCAGTTTAATAATCCCGCCGGACTTGAGAAGATCGGTCAGAATCTCTACAATGTGACGCCGGCTTCCGGCAATGCGCTCGCAGAGGCGACGGTGGCAAACCTTAAGCGAAGTCAGGTAAAGCAGAAGTACCTAGAGGGGTCCAACGTCAATGTAGCGACCGAGATGGTAAATCTTATCGTAGCGCAGCGCGCCTATCAGTTGAATTCCAAAGCGATCACCACTTCGGATGAGATGTTAGAGCAGGCCAACAACCTGAAACGTTAATGAGAGATTTCTTATATAGAAAGGCGGTATTTATATGACAGTCGACGGCATTACATCCATGTTGGGCACCAATGCGGCGAATGACATGGCGGCGGGCAGAGCGGATTCCGTTAAAAATAATATCAATAAGGTATCATCGGATACCACGTCAGACGAGTTGATGGAGGTCTGCAAGGATTTTGTATCCTATTTTGTCGAAGAGATACTCAAGGAAATTAAGGAGAATCTCACGAATGACGAGGAGGACGAGGACGGTTCCACAGCAATGTTGACGGATTTTCATATGGAAAGCGCGATCGAGACGATTTCAGATGCGATGATGGATCAGTCCGGTCTCAACTTTACACAGCAGCTGTATGAACAGATGAAGCGCAATTACAATATTGAGTGATAGAATCATAGAATCAGAATGAGAGACACCGTAAGATTAATGCAGATTAATTTTACGGTGTACTTTTACGAAATACAGGGACAGTTTGCAGAGCGTGCTGTCCTTTGCTTAACATAAGGATGCCCGCAGAGCGTGGCATCCGTTGTTTTATGCACAGGCCCGCCAATGGAAGAAAGCAGCCAAGG
>CAJTYI010000112.1 GCA_910584215.1 uncultured Roseburia sp.
ATTAAAAATTTACGATAGAATAAATATGCAACACATAGGAATAATTATTCAGTCAAAACAACGGCTAATAAACTATAGATATTTATCAAAAGTTTATTGAGGTCCGGTAGATTTTGCCGCCAAGTCACAAAACAGACTCGGAAAGCTCTGCCCTTTCATAAGCGAGTAATAATTAGAATCGTCGACCATTTTTATTTTAAAGAGCGGCAGCCACCATTTGGAAAACATGATCTGCTGTTTCCAGTTTTGTTCTCCCGCCTCTTCTGTGAATTTTTCTTTGATCTGTTTCACCAAGTCTCTGTTACGGGCAGCTCCCTCGGTCACAAACCAGCAAGCGATGATCGGATTTACCCCGCCGAGACGAAAATATTCCTGCATACAAACGGCACGCTGCCTCTGCCCCAGATGTCTGACAAGCACATAATAATGCCATATCTGAAATAACGTATCCTGATAACGCTCGTTTAGATATCCTGTTTTCTGTTCTAATACGGCCAGATAAGCGCTCTTGTCTGAAACTTGTCCTAAGATTTGGTCCAATATTTTGTACACATGACATACCAGATTCTGATTTTCATAGGCAAGCAAATAGATATAGCAGAACCAGCTATAGGCATCCTCACTGAGTTTGATCTTTCCCTCTGTAAGACGCCTTAAAAATATGGACAAAATCGTTTTCATCTGCGCGACGCCGCCGCCATCTATGAGTTCGCACAGATAAGATTTGAAGCGCCAAAAATCGTTATCCGTCAGCTGGCAGGACGCGCCCTTTTTCAAAAACTTCAGCCGTTCATAAACTGCATGGATATCCGCCCCGTTGTCCAGTACTCTGGCATTCGTATAATATTTCGTTTTATTGCCGTTTATCCGCAACCGAAACCGGTTCAAAATACGCTGCACGGCGATCTCCATCTGTTCCAGTTTCTGTTTGCTGTCGCTAAAAAAGGTCATATCATCGACATAGCGGATATAACCGATCTCCTGTCCGGCAATCTCCCCGCGTATCAGATAATCGACACAGAGCATACACAATTCCGCGGCAATATGTGACGAAAACACTCCCGCCGGAATTCCCTTTGTCTGATTGTTGTTGATTCTCTGGTGAAAATTATCCAAAAATACAAAATACTCTTTTCCAAAACCCAATTCTTTAAACGGTTCATAATCAGCGATCTTTTCAAAATAATGCGTATACATATTGGGAAAAAATGACTCAATATCCATTTTTACCGCGTAGAGATAAGCCCCCTGCTGTGCATGATATCTCCTGCGGTTTTCGCCAAACATGGCATTATTCTGTATTTTGTTATTATCGGTGGTAAAAACTCCTTCCTCCAGTTCCTGCCATGCATCATACCCGGACGAAACCATAAAACGGTCGCCGATCACAACATATGAGTTTGAATTTTCTACATATTTTTCGTTGTCCGGCTCCAGATACAGCGGTGTAAATATGTCGTCGAATACGGAGAGAGAATTATAAATAAAACTACAGTAATGCAAAAGATGCGGAATCTGCATCTCCCGCAAAGTCGCATTCTTTTTGAACGCATAATAAGTGATGGTTTCAACTCCGTTTCCTCGGATATAATCCGGTGAAAATATCTCCTTAAAGTCTTTGATCAAATCATCCTCATGGCGGAAATAGTTATACTTCTGATCTTTCATCTTTTTCAGGACATCTATGATCTGCTTTTTCATTACAGATTCGTCCAAAATCGGCGGGAGCTCGGAATAAAACATTCCCTCCAGCAAAATCTTCGCGTTAATCTCTGTGTTATCCGCTTCAAAATCTATCATAACTCACCTCATGTCCACACTGTACTTTATGCTCCTGTGGCGCCAGACAAGACACTCGCCGATAGGTTTAAAGCATCTGATCACCGAAGAATTACCCTGTCTTTCTAACTCCTCAACAAAAATCCGCAAAGCAACATTCATCTCATCATCCCGCAAATATGAATTGTCTGGCACTGAAAAAATTTTTCACTATTCTCTTAGCACAATATAACACATTTTTCTTCTCATGTATATAGGAATGCAAACAAATGTTTGCGCTATTCCATTCCCTCAAGACGCACCCTCAAAATCGAGTAGGGGAGATTTCTTCCCTACTCGCCGCGCGGGGTGCGTGCTGCAACAGCAGCTATTTTCACTTCGCAACCCTGCGCATAAAAAAATGGAGATATGAACTTGTATATTCACATCTCCATCGCAAATCTATGTAGTTTCGTTTGTTCCCTCGGCCGGTATCTTTTTATCTGTGTTTAAGATATGGTTGATCAGCCATCCGAGCAAAAACTCGAGCAGCTTCTGTAAATATTCCTGCGGATTATCTTCAATCTCATTTAGATCTATGGTTTTTAATTTATCTATAAACGCCTCGTGGGCGCGCTTCTGCGCCGCAAGACCTTCGTAATGAATGAATTCCATGTATTCCTCTTCATCGCGAAAATGTTCTTCCGTATAGGCCCGCAGTTCATCTAAAATCTCGTTGATTTTATCGTAGCTCGATGAAAAGTCATATGATTTTACCAGTTGATTGGCTTTGCCGACAATGCGAAAAAGCTCTCTGTGCTCCCTGTCAATCAAATCGACGCCAACCAGATAATCTTCTGTGAACTCACAGGGATTATCTTTGATCATCCACTCATCAAGCGGCGGCAGCTTTCCGATCAGAATATCGCTGCTTAAAATATGGCGATACAGCCATTTGGCAAGAAAATTTACGAGTTCATCCAACAGTTCCCTCTGCTCCGTAAGATCGTCGATATTTGCCAGATCGAACATAAGAATTTTCTCACGGAAGAACGCATGCTGCGTGCGCTGCAATATCAGCTCCGGGTCGCGTATCTGTTCCATATATGCCTCTTCATTGGCAAAATGCCGTTCGGCATAATCATCAAGCTCGGCAAGCACCTCTTTGATCTTCTGATAATAGTCGTTTTGATAATCCGTGCTCACGAGATTGTGCACCCTGCCCAGCAATTCAAACAAATATCTGTGCTCCTCGTCAATCTGCGCTATTCCGATCAAACAATCATCCGTAAATGCAAACATAATCGCCCTCCTGCCATGCTCTGTGATATTTGTGCAATAGTTGTATTATATCACACCCCATAGAAAAAGCAAGGTTACCATACATTTCACGCGCTGCAGAAAAAACAAGGTTATCATATATTTCACGCACTACACGAAAAGCGAGTTTACCATACACCGCGGGCAAACGTTTCGCTCCTTGCCGCCCCCTTCTGCCTTACAGGTACACGCGTATGCGCGTGCCAAGACCAGTCCGGGAAAGAATCTCAAATTGTCCTCTGTGTTTGTCGACAATCCATTTGGCTATCGAGAGCCCTAAACCGGTCCCCTGATACGACCTCGCATCATCCGCGCGGTAAAAGCGTTCAAACATATGCTCTACATCATTTCCGGCCATGCCAATTCCGGTATCCTGCACTTGCAAGTATCTCCTGCCGTCATCCGCCACTCCGACGCCCAGTATGATCTCATCACCAGACCCGGTATACTTGGCTGCATTATCCACCAAAATGCGGACCGCCTGCTTTAACAGCATCGCGTCAGCCGACACCACAACCTCCTGTGCGGCTGGCTGATAGCGGTACGGATGTTCCTCGTCGATCATCAGGGATTCCTCGTAAACCTCCTGCATCAGATCACGCAAGGATACGCGCTCCATCGTAAGTTTCGTCTTGCCGCTGTCCCCCCTGGCAAGAAACAGCAGCTGCTCCACCAGGTGTTTCATATGAGACGATTCGTGCAGGATTGCCGTGATCGATTCGTCCAGTACTTTCTCATCCTCACGTCCCCATCTCGCCAGCATATTGGCATATCCCTCTATCACCGCGATCGGCGTCCGCAGTTCATGGGAAGCGTCGTTGACGAAGCGCGCCTGCTGCCGGTACGAATCCCGCATCCGCGTCAGCAGATTGTTCATGGCCGCCTCAATCCCCTGCAGGTCGGCATTGCCAAAGGCAAGCAGCCCCGAATCCCCCGGTTGCAGCTTTTCAATCGCCTCCTCGATCTCCTGATATTTATCCTCCGAAAAAGTCATACGGTTTAACTCGTCGGCTTTGAGCGCAATATCCTGCAACGGCCTTAAAACCCGCCTGATTTTCTTCTCCTCAGACCCGTAATCCAAAAAAGAGAACAGTGACTGAAAAATAAAAATCGCCAAAGACAGACACAGAAGAACAATAAATGTCTCCGCCACATAAATTTCAAGCAGCACAGTCCGCCGCAAAGCGCCCGCATCCCCGTCACCCTCGTCTCCATCCTCTACTCTCACCACCTGGTACACAATATCACCAAATTTCTGATGAACCCAGGGAAAGCGCTTAATCAGCGAACCTTGCGCCGGTTCGTCTGCCAATGCAAAGATGTGCACACAGTCCCACTGTATCGCCCCGAGCCTTGTGTACTCCTGATCTGCCAGCCACCCTCCAAATAGCAGCAGAAAAAGCAATAGGTCCATTCCAAAGAACAGACCTATCTTATTTCTTATCCAAGACCAGTGCATCTTTCTGGCAATGGACGTCATTCGCCTTGTTTCAATCTCCTGATTTGATGACATATCCCACACCTCTCACTGTCTGAATCATTTTAACACCATACACTTCGTCAATCTTTGCCCGCAGAAACCGCACATAGACATCCACGACATTTGTCTCTCCCACATAATGGTAACCGCAGACTTTTTCTAACAGTACGTCCCTCGAGAGTACGATATCCATATTTTCCAGAAGCGTTTTTAACATCTGAAACTCACGGTTTGTCACCGTAACCTCCGCCCCGTCATATTTTACCTGATGTCTTTTGTCGTCTAAGATCAGCTTTCCCCAACGGCAGATTCCTTCCTCCTGTTGTCCGGCAGGTTCCCCATGCCCGTGCAGCTTTAACGCCACACGTATTCTGGCGAGAAGCTCTTCAATGGCAAACGGTTTGGTAATATAGTCCACTGCCCCCGCATCGAGTCCCGACACTTTATCCATCACCGCATCCCGCGCCGTCAACAGAATAACCGGCGGCGTATCGGCCTCCCTGGCCTCTTTTTGCATGCGCCTTAAAACCTCAAGTCCATTTAATCCCGGCAGCATAATGTCCAAAAGCACTAGATCATAGCTGCCGGTTAAAATCATTGCCAGGGCATCCCTGCCGTTTAAAGATTTGCTGACGGTATATCCCTCATGCTCCAGCTCAAGCTCCACAAACCTGGCCAGTTTTTCTTCATCTTCGACGATTAGGATATGTGCTCCCATGTAGTGGTTTCCTCCAAATTATAACTTCTCATACTCATCTTTTACTTTTTCGGCCAGATCATTTGCCTTCTCCATCACGTGATTGATCTTATCGCAGTCATCCTTGCCGGCAAAATAATAATGACAGTCAAAAAACAGTGCCACGATCATGATAATCACCAGAATCTCCCATAGAAACAGCAGCGCGATCACAAACGCCCAGACCGGCACGCGGACAATCTCCTCTTCTTTATGCCGCACGCAGAAATAATTATCTCTGCTCTTTTGCCATGCCTTTTGAAACAGCCTCTTTAACTTTTCCCCTGCGCTGTTGCCCGGGTCTTTTTGATTTTGCACTTTTTCCTTGACCGAAATATACTGGCTCTGATCGTCGTAACTGGTTGAGTAAGTACTCTGATTTGGCTCTTTGACTTTCCCTTGTTTTTCAAGATAAACCATCGCGTCAAGCAAATCCCAGTTACATGCCTCAAGCGCCTGCTTGGCTTCCTCATATGTTACGTTTGCTCTCTGTCTTAACTTTTCAACCTTTTCTAATTGTTCCATAATATCCTCGCTTTCCTTCAAAATGAATTTGTTTTCTCTTGACATTGTCTAATTTACCAAGGTTTTCTTAATCCATCTTTGAAGTCAAATTAAAATCAGATTAAAAAGAAGTGCTGTATTTTCAATGTTTATTAATATATTTGTATATTTTGTGTATATTTGCAATAAAAATGTACTCTATCTAACTGTTCTGTTTACTTGTTGAAATATAATCTTCTCCTAATATTAGGAACAACGCTATATAAGATTTTATACTAAAAAAAGGACAGTGGCAAGTCAAGCATAGCGTTTTATATTAAAATGCTTGTTCCGTTCTTTTCTTAAAAATATTTCTTGACATACAAATAGAATTATGGTAGGTTATTAAAAAATTTTAGGAGAACATGGAAATGCGGAACTTACAATTTACAATGAATCATATGTACATGTATTACAGACGTACTTAAAAGTAATTGTGTTTCGATTAGATGCACAGTTACGCAGGTAGGTCTGATCTGTCTGTGCATATAAATCGGTAGGTGTAAGTTGTAATTATAATAGAATGCTTGTAATAGCCGATGGTTATAGAAATGCACTGGACATATTGTATGTTTGGTGCTTTTTTGTTTGGAAATGAGTTTAGTGTGAAAAATAAATTTTTCACACGCAACTTTGTGCCTGCGGCCCAAAGTTTGCATGTTGAGAAAAAGGTATGTTTATTTTTATGATAATATCAAATGGAACAGAGGTTATTATTAAGCCTTATCGTGAAAAAGATACGGAAGAAATTGTCTGGCTGATTCATAGAAATTTCATGGAAGTCAATGTGAAAGATTAAGGAGGCAGACATAAACAGAGTAAGGCTGGTTTTCCAGCCCTTATAATTGTTTACAACAGTTCTAAAGAATCTTCTGCATCCACCCACATCTGCATATTTCCCTCAATATAGAGCAAATCCATCGGTATACCGATGGATTGCATATATCAAGCGGCTCATCTATTGCCAAAGCATTTAAGGCACATTCAGAACAGGGGGTAGTTTTCAATCCATCCTCTGCTTTATTGCAATCTATCCGTAAAAGTAACAAGCGAAACGCTGTAGGCAGATCGTTCAGATTTGACAGATCTGGCGGCACTTTTTATACCCAAAAATTGCCCCATTTAACACAGTACAGAGATGTGTAGTACTTTTGATAAAAAATAGATGAAAAAGAATTTGAATAAATTTATTGCATTTCCAGATGGCAGTGCTATAATAAGAGACATGGAAGCATAGCTCAGCCGGGATGAGCGTTCGCCTCACACGCGAGAGGTCATGGGTTCGAGCCCCATTGCTTCCATTTTTCTATTTTAAGCCGAAATCCATTGATTTTCCAGTAAAATCAATGGATTTCGGCTTTTTGTG
>CAJTYI010000113.1 GCA_910584215.1 uncultured Roseburia sp.
CCGGAGCCTTTTTATTATGTGACCTGGAGCGGCAATAAGGAGCTGGTTGAGGAGTTAAATGACGCGATACAGCAGATCAAAAGTAATTCTCCCGGTTTTGAAAATTCCCTGATGCAGACTTGGTTTCCATATTATGACACGCAATATATTACCAGAGAAGAACAGGAGTTTGTAGACAGCCTGGGTGTGCTCAATGTCGGATATCTGCTGGACCGTGCGCCGATCTCGTTTCAGGACAGTAAGACGGGAGAGTTTGGCGGCGTTACCCATCAGATCTTTGAAAAAATATCCGAGATCAGTGGACTAAAGTTTCGCTACGTTCCGGTAACGCGCATTGATTTGTCGGCTAACTATCTCAAAAGTCAGGGGATTGACCTGGTTTCCGGTTTGGAGCACAATGTGTCTGGCACTTACGACAGCGCCTTTAAAATCAGCAATCCCTATTTGACTTCTCGCAAGGTTCTGGTGGCAAGAAAGGGAACCGTCTTTAACCGCGATCTGTCGATGACGGTGGCTATGGGGAGTACGTCGCAGGCTTTTGTGCGCCAGGTGGAAGATGCCTATCCCAATTTTACTGTAGTAAATTACGGAGATATTGCGGCAAGTTTCGATGCCGTGCTATCGGGAGAGGTAGACTTGGTGATCCGCAATCAATATGAGGTCGAAAATTGGCTGTCAAAGCCGCAGTATGATACGCTGGAAATACTCCCGGTGGAGGGCATTGATGACAATCTAAGCCTGGCGGCTTTTGCCGAAAATGAAGCGTATGATGTGGAAATGCTAGTCACCATAATCAATAAGGCGATATCCCAGTTGTCCAAGGATGAGATCGATACGATGATTGTCAACGAGTCCATGGACAGCCGTTATGTGTACACCTGGAGAGACTTTGCCTACCGTTACCGTTATGTGCTCTTAATCATTGCGGTATTGGTGGTGATTGTCTGTATCATCATTTGCTATGTGATGCAGCTGCGGAGGGGAATGCGCAAGCAGCAGGCCAAGGAGCAGCGCAGGTTGATCTTGCAGCAGAAACGTTACCAGATTATCATGGAAGAATCCAAGGAAATGATCTATGAGATTGCCATACGAAGCGGCGACAGCATGGTGTCAGACCGGGTGGTAGAGAAGTTTGGCTGGTCTCTGCCCCAGAAGCTCGATATACAAAAGCCGCACCAGATTGCGCGCTGCTTTCATATTTATATGAAAGATATGTTGGCTTTTGAGGAGATGATACAAAAGATTGCGGAGGATTATACGACCGGGGAGTGCAAGGTGCGCATCGAATTAAGAGACAAGAAACAATACATTTGGTGTAAGATCTCGTGTATTCCGCTTCTCGATGAAAAGAACCGTTTGGTGTCAGTGGTGGGCAGGATCGTCGATATCGACCACGACGTGAAAGAGAAAGAGCATTTACAGCTGCAATCGAGGACGGACGGGTTGACGGGCCTGCTCAACAAAAAAACTTTTGTGGAGGAGGTCAACGCCTATTTGGACAGTCATTCAGCGATGAGTTCCGCCATTATTTTTGTCGATCTCGATCATTTTAAGGACGTAAACGACAAACTGGGCCATGCAGTGGGCGATACGGCCATCAAGGAGGCGGCACAGCGACTGCAAAATGTTTTTTCAAGTTATGATTTGGTCTCTCGTTTCGGCGGTGACGAATTCTGCATTTTTATAAAAGAAATACCACATAATACATTAGAGAATAAAATGGATTGGGCGGTAAAGCGGATGAAAGCATATTATACGGACGGGGCGGCAAAAGTTTTAGTGACAGCCAGCATCGGCGTTGCGTATTGCAAACAGGATAAAGTAGAATATCAGGCATTTCTCGACCTGGCCGACAGCGCCGTGTATGATGCAAAGCACGGCGGCAGAAATCAGTATGTGTTGAAAGAGTGTGCATCATAGGAGCACAGGGAGCGACAGGTTATTGCGGGAAACAGAGTGAAACGTACCTCTAAAGAATTTATGCTGCAGTTGTGCTGTGGCATGAGAGGATGCAGGTTAAAAATCAGTATTCGTGTGATTGATTCAGCAGAGGTGATGGTTATATACAGATACGAGATAGGAGAGGACACGGATGAAAATATGGGAAGATGAGAAACAGGTATATATCAGGGCAGCGATGGCGCGCAATGACGAAGAGCAAAACAGGGCGTTAAAACATAGACTGGATGCAGTTGATTGGTCTGTGCTCGAACAGATCGGCCGCAAAGAGACAGTCAATGAGCGCGGGGCGTTTGCACCACTGTCGGCGGTCGAGATCGGAGAGATCGCAAAGCGCGGAGAAGAATTTTGTGAGATTGGTTTAGAATCGATCCGTGCAGGCAAAGTGGGGGCAGTACTGCTTGCAGGCGGACAGGGCACGCGCCTGGGACTTGATAGGCCGAAGGGCACGCTGTGTATTGGCATCGAAAAAGAGTTGTATTTATTTGAACAATTGATACGCAATCTCATGGATGTCACAGACGCGGCGGGGGCTTTTGTGCCACTTTATATTATGACGAGCAATATCAATCATGATGATACGGTGGCATTTTTTGAGGAGCATACTTATTTTGGTTATCCGAGAGAGTATGTGCGTTTTTTTGTACAGGAGATGGAGCCCGCCTGTGATTTTGAGGGGCGTGTTTATATGGCTTCCGACACGGAGCCCGCCATGTCGCCAAACGGGAACGGCGGCTGGTTTTCCTCCATGGTGCGTCAGGGACTGCTGCTCGATTTGAAAGAGCGGGGGATTGAATGGCTCAACGTATTTGCGGTCGATAATTGCTTACAGCGCATTGCGGATCCGATGTTTATTGGCGCCACAATCGCATACGGCTGTGAGAGCGGCGCTAAAGTGGTGAAAAAGGCGGAGCCCGAGGAAAAGATCGGCGTGCTTTGTACCGAAGATGGAAGTCCGTCCATTGCCGAATACTACGAGATGACGGAGGAGATGGCGACAGCGCGCCATGAAAACGGTGAGCTCAAATATGCATTTGGGGTAATTTTAAACTATCTGTTTTCAGAGAAGCGTTTGGAAGCGATCGCAGATGCCCATATGCCAATACATGTGGTCGAGAAAAAAATCCCCTATGTTGATGAGCAGGGGCATGCGGTTAAGCCGGAGGCTCCAAACGGTTACAAATTCGAGACATTGGTGCTTGACATGGTGCATATGATGAGAGACTGCCTGCCTTACGAAGTTGAGCGGGAGCGGGAGTTTGCGCCGATCAAAAATCTGCACGGGGTGGATTCGCTGGATTCTGCGCGTGAGCTGATGAAAGGCTGCGGAATTGCATTGTAGCCGCGAAGTTGTATTCATACCTTACGAATAAAAATATGTTGTAAAGCGGCACAGGTGAGACAAGTACTGTGTTTCACGGTATTTTTCTTTTTAAGGTGTGAATTTTTGCTTGCAATTTCTTGGTACATTTGATAAAATTAGTCTTTGTAAAGGGTATCAGTCTTTGCGAAACGGAGTATGGCGTAGCTTGGTAGCGCGCTCGGCTGGGGGCCGAGAGGTCGCAGGTTCAAATCCTGTTACTCCGATTTTTGGGCGGTAGCCGGGGTTTAGAGGTTTCATAGAAATCTCTAAACCCCGGCTATTTTGTTGCAATTGGGTAAGGACTTGCATTGCGGCATGTAACTATCCCGGCATCCCATTTATCAGGCAAGCGTTTATTTAATATTAGCATTGCCGTGGTAAAAATTGACAAATACAAAAAATGAGTGTATGCTTTAAGCGGTATAGTATAGGTTATTAGCCATTGTTATGACGGAATAAGTATTCCTAAGTGTTGCATATTTATTCTATCGTAAACTTTTTAAACTTTTTCTGATTCACAAGGTAAATGCGGCAATTCATCGTGAGTTGGCGCCACAGTCTCTGCTTTTTTCTGAATGGAGCAAATGCCAGAGGTTCTAAGCGTGCTTCTTTGGGGCATCGGGTTGCGCGTCTTTTCAGTGTTGAACCACCTCGTCGTGTCTGTCCGTCCCGGTAAAGACAGAAATCGTTGCAGCTTTCTAGTTCCCCTAGACGCCCCGGCTCACAAAATCCCCAATGACATGCCTGCGGGAAAACTCGCTGATACCAAAGTGAGGTACGAAAGTTCCGTAAGCTCAAACAGTTCCCTCGGCATGTCGGTTTTGACTCACCGGGGCGTTAAGGGGAACACGAAATCCGCAAAATGTATTTCTATCTTTCACCGGGCGAACCGACACAAGAGGTTGTCCAACCTTGAAAAGACGTGTATCATCACTGGATGCCCCAAAGGCATGCGTTAGTACCCCGGCGTTTTGGAAGTTCGGGCAAAAACAAGAGCACCGGCAGTTAGGATGCTGGCTGGACGCCGCTCATATACTGAGAATAAAAAGTATATCACTTCCCAATAAAAGCCATTTTGCATATTTATTCATTTATATGGTATAAATTTTCAAGCTAATAACCTATACCATTTTATGTTTGCCACATATCATCTACCAGCCGTTACCGTGACACGGTGCGATCTTCGACAACGTATACAGAATGGAAAGGATTTTTAATTATGAAAACAGATCATCTCATTTTTGGCGCCGCCTACTATTCCGAGTATCTCCCTTACGACCGCATCGAACAGGATATGGCGATGATGGAAAAGGCGGGCATGAACACCATCCGCATTGCGGAATCCACATGGAGTACATTAGAACCGTTTGAGGGCGTCTTTGATTTCACACACATCGACCGCATGCTGGATGCGGCCGCCAGACACCACTTATCGGTGATTATCGGCACGCCTACCTACGCGATTCCGACATGGCTGATGAAAAAATATCCTGATATCCTCGCCGTCACACATGACGGCCCCGGACTCTACGGCCACCGGCAGAATATGGACATCACGCACGCGGGCTATCTGACCCACGCAGAGCATATGATCCGCGCCCTCATGGAATACATCAGGGATGTGCCGCATATTATCGGCTTCCAGTTAGACAACGAGACGAGAAGTTACGACACCGCAGGCCCCAAGGTGCAGGAAATGTTCGTGGAGTATTTGAAAGACCGTTTTCCCGATATCAACGAATTTAATCATACGTTCGGTCTCGACTACTGGAGCAACCGCGTCAACCGTTGGGAAGATTTTCCCGATGTGCGCGGCACGATCAACCAGAGTCTTGACGCCGAGTTTAAGCGCTTCCAGCGGTTGTTGGTCACGCTGTTTTTGAACTGGCAGGCACAGATCATCTCCGAATACAAACGCGACGATCAGTTTATCACCCATAACTTTGACTTTGGGTGGACCTCTCACTCCTACGGTTATCAGCCGGAGGTGAATCAATATGAGACGGCAAAATGTATGACCGCAGCGGGATGCGATATCTACCATCCATCTCAGGATAACCTCACCGGGGCGGAGATCACATTCTGCGGCAATATCTCCCGCAGCCTTAAGAAGAGCAATTATCTGGTGCTCGAAACCCAGGCCCAGGGCAATATCGAGTGGCTTCCCTATCCGGGACAGCTTCGCCTGCAGGCTTACAGCCATATTGCAAACGGCGCAAACAGCGTTATGTACTGGCACTGGTCCTCTATTCACAACGCGATCGAGAGTTATTGGAAAGGCGTGCTCTCCCACGATTTTTCCGAGAATGATACTTACTGGGAGGCCGCGGCGATCGGTATCGAGTGGAAGCTCATCGGCAATCACCTGGTAAATCTAAAAAAACAAAATAAAGTTGCCGTCATGCTTGACAACGCCTCCCTCACCGGACTGAAAGAATTTCCGCTGGGCACGGAAAAGACGCACGCCTACAACAAAGTGGCACGCTGGCTCTGTGACGCCCTCTTCCGCAACAATATCGAATATGACATGATCTCTTCCGCAGACGAAGATTTTACGGCTTACCCGTGCCTGATCGTCCCGGCGCTCTACAGCGCGAGCGAAGCCCTTTTGGAGCGTCTCTGCGAATATGTCAAAAATGGCGGACATCTGATTACCACGTTCCGCAGCGGTTTCACCGATGAATACCTGAAAATATATGCGGACACGCAGCCCCACATCCTTCACGAATGTCTGGGTATCCGCTATGATAAGTTCACCTACCCGGTCGATGTCCGCGTCATCCCCGCCAGCGAAGCGCCGGGCGCGACCGGCGGCCATACGCAAGCCGCAAAAGATCGCACTGTGGATAGATGCCAATCTGACCGCGCTCCGGCTGCCATAGAGTGGATGGACCTTGTGACCTGTACCACCGCCACGCCGCTGGCCGTATATCAGCATCCCGTTTGGAACCGCTACACCGCAGTGGCAAAGAATCAATACGGCAGCGGTTCCACCCTCTACTTCTCCACTATGTTTGAAGGCAGCTATTTTGAGCACCTGCTTTTGGACTATCTGGAGGAAACCGGCGTATGCGGGGATGAAACCACCCGCCCGCACTTCCCGCTGATCCTAAAGCGCGGCACCAACGATTTGGGCAAAAACGTTTATTACTACCTGAATTATTCCGCCATTAACCAGACGGTCCGCTACCCTTACGGAAACGGCGTGGAACTTTTGGGCGGAAAACTGATCAACACGGAAGATATACTGGAACTTGGACCATGGGATGTCAAGATCGTGGAAGATATCTAAGATAGCGGCGGCTTCATTTTTGCTGTTTTTATATGTGATTTCAAGAAAAATTTCCGGATTATTCTGTTATTCTATAAAAAGAGCATAGGTTATTAACCTGAAAACTTTATACCATATTAATGAATAACTATGCAAAACGGCTTTTATCGGAAAGTGATATACTTTTTATTCTCAGTATATAGAAGCGGCGTCCAGCCGGCATCCTAATTGCAGGCGCTCTTGTTTTTGCCCGAACCTTCCAAAACGCTGGGGTACTAGCGCATGTCGTTTTGCTCATGTGAGATAAAGAAGTAAAAGAAGTGTAAAAAATTTTGCCGTTCCCTGTCCGGCTGACTGCCGGACGGGTCGGGCTTTAGTCGGGCAATTCTACCTTGCCGACAAAAGAGTAATAGATTTCGATT
>CAJTYI010000114.1 GCA_910584215.1 uncultured Roseburia sp.
GGAACGGAGCATATATTGCTTGCCATTTTAAAGGAGGTTGACTGTGTTGCTTCGAGGCTGCTGAATACGCTGGCTGTCAATATTCAAAAAGTATATGTTGATACGCTGATCGCCATGGGGGAGGATGCCAACCTTTATAAAGAGGAGTTTGTAGGCGGCAAGCCCGGCAGGCAAAAGAGCCAGGACGGCACGCCGGTATTAGACCAGTTTTCCAGGGATTTGACAGATTTGGCGGCAGAGGGAGCCCTAGACCCTGTGATCGGCAGGACAGAAGAGATCAACCGTGTAATCCAGATATTGAGCCGCAGAACCAAGAATAATCCTTGTCTGATCGGCGAGCCGGGAGTCGGTAAGACTGCTATTGTGGAGGGGATTGCGGAGCGCATTGTCAGCGGTATGGCCCCGGATACGGTGTTGGGAAAGCGAGTGGTGTCGTTAGATGTGTCAGGACTCGTAGCGGGTTCTAAGTACCGCGGAGAGTTTGAGGAGCGCATCAAGCGGGTGCTGCAGGAGGTTCGGCGCGCCGGCAATGTCCTGCTGTTCATTGATGAACTTCACACAATCATTGGAGCCGGTGGGGCAGAGGGGGCCATCGATGCCGCCAACATCTTAAAACCGGCGTTGGCGCGCGGGGAGATTCAGGTGATCGGAGCCACAACGATTGAGGAATACCGCAAACATATCGAGAAAGACGCTGCGTTAGAGCGTCGTTTCCAGCCTGTGACAGTGGAGGAGCCCGCGGAGGAGCAGGCAGTAGAAATCTTAAGAGGTCTGCGCTATCAGTATGAATCACATCATCAGGTGGCGATCACCGATGATGCGGTGGAAGCTGCGGTTCGTCTTGCTGCCCGCTATATCAATGACAGATTTTTGCCGGATAAAGCGATTGATTTGATGGACGAGGCATCTGCAAAGGCACGTTTGAAAGCTGACGTGCATGTGGAGGATTACGCTAGGCTTCGTGGGCAGATCAGCGAGCAGGTGATGGCGATGGAGGACGCGCTCAAAGCCGGTGATATTCCGGCGGCAAAGGCCGCCAAAGAGGAGAAACAGGCGTTAGAGCAAAAGCTGGAGAAGATAACCGAAAAGGCCAAGAAAGAGAATTCCAGAAAAAATATTAAAGTGACAGAAGATGAGATTGCCGAGATTGTGTCCGATTGGACGAAGATTCCCGTGAAAAGATTGGCCGAGGGCGAATCTGTGCGTCTGCGTCGTTTAGAAACTTCACTGCACAAGCGTGTGGTGGGTCAGGAAGATGCAGTGACTGCCGTTTCAAGGGCTGTGCGAAGAGGGCGGGTAGGTTTAAAAGACCCGAAGCGCCCGATTGGGTCATTTCTGTTTTTGGGACCCACAGGTGTGGGAAAGACAGAGATTTCCAAGGCGCTGACGGAGGCTGTGTTTGGCAGTGAGCAGGCGATGATACGTGTCGACATGTCAGAATATATGGAGAAACACAGCGTCTCTAAAATGATCGGTTCTCCGCCAGGCTATGTAGGCCATGAGGATGGCGGGCAGCTTAGCGAAAAAGTGCGCAGAAATCCGTATTCGGTCGTTCTCTTTGACGAGATCGAAAAGGCACACCCCGATGTGTTTAATATTTTATTGCAGGTGCTCGATGACGGCCACATTACAGATTCCCAGGGAAGACGGGTGGACTTTAAAAATACTATCATTATTATGACGTCAAATGCGGGGGCGCAGGCGATCGTAGAGCCCAAAAAACTGGGGTTTGCTTCCGGCGACAATGAAAAGCAGGATTATGAGCGCATGAAAAACGGTGTGATGGAAGAGGTAAAGCGTATCTTTAAGCCGGAGTTTTTGAACCGTATCGACGAGACGATCGTGTTCCGTTCCTTAAACCGGGAGGATATGAAGCAGATCGTTACGATTATGGGAAAAGAGCTGGCCGAGCGCTGCCAAAAGCAGCTGGACATTACGCTGACACTGCGGGATAGCGCGAAAAATTATATTGTGGAGAAAGCGTATGACGCCAAATATGGCGCGAGACCGCTGCGCCGCAAAATGCAGGAGGAAATTGAGGATAAACTGGCGGAGCAGATTTTGGAGGGAACGGTTGCCGCCGGGGCAGAAGTGGTGGTCACGACAAAGAAGAATAAGCTTGTGATCGAAAAAGTTAAATAATTGTGAATTGTGCTAATAACACTGGAAAAGTGTTTGCAATTATTGTATAATAAAACCATAATATTTACGGAAAATAGCCGCAGAAGCTTACGTTGCGGAGATACAGGAGGATGAGATGGCTGTTATTAGTGAATTGCTTCGTTCAGAAGCGGATGGTAGCATTAGTTTTGGGGATTATTCTCTCAGCGCAAAAGCAAAACTGGATAATTTTGAACATCAGGGAGACCTGTATAAAGTCAAAACATTTCAGGAGATCACCAAGCTTGAGCGCAACGGCATGTTCGTATATGAGTCGGTGCCCGGCACAGCGGTTGCTAATTTGCAGGCGACGGAGACAGGGATTACTTTTGAAGTAGAAGGACCCGAGGATGCACAGATTACGGTAGAGCTGGAGAGCGGTACGGAGTATGATATCATAATTGATGGTGCAAACGCAGGCAGGATGAAGACTAATTTAGGAGGCAAGCTGAGTGTCAGTGTGGAACTTGGCGAGCGTCCGGTGACAGTAGAGGTAAAAAAATGCTAATGTTTTCCCGATGCGGATAGACGAAAGCATGGTTTGAAAAGGCGACAATCTGTAGGATGTTCAATTCGCTTCAGATTGTTGTCTTTTTTTAATGATAGAAAATGCGTCTTTAGATATTTGTTGTATGGATGCGGACGTGTCTGTTTTGCTGATTAGGAAGTTGGTGCGGGTTTGTCAGAATTGTTGATTAGGAAGTTGATGTGAACGTGTCTGTTTTGCTGATTAGGAAGTTGATGTGAACGTGTCTGTTTTGTTCTGTCATAGGAAAGATCTGTCAGTATGTGAGGCGAAAGACGATGATTTTTGCACAGAAAAGATTAGGTAAGGGTTTGTAGATTGATAAAAAATGGAAAGGGATTATGTTATGGCAAAAGGAAAGACCAGTGTTTTTTTCTGCCAATCCTGCGGCTTTGAGTCGTCGAAGTGGATGGGGCAGTGTCCGGGGTGCAAAGAGTGGAATACATTTGTGGAGGAAATTGTCGACAAGAAAAAGGGGGGTGCGAGGACAGGTACTTCGTCGTCCGCGGAGAGCGTCGTGTTACCGATTTCTGAGATCGAGTCGCTTCAGGAAAAGCGGATTGCTACCAGAATCAGGGAACTTGACCGTGTGTTGGGTGGCGGCATTGTCACGGGTTCCCTTGTGTTGGTGGGCGGCGATCCCGGAATCGGCAAATCAACGCTGTTGTTGCAGGTGTGCAGGCAGCTTTCTAAACAAGGGATGCGGGTTTTATACATATCAGGGGAGGAGTCCTTACAGCAGATCAAAATTCGCGCGGAGCGCATCGGCAGCTTTGAGGACTCCCTGCGCTTGCTCTGTGAGACGAATCTGGAAACCATCAGAGGCGTGATTGACAGGGAAAAGCCCCAGGTTGTGGTGATCGATTCCATTCAGACTATGTACAATGAAAATGTCACATCCGCGCCGGGCAGTGTCTCACAGGTGCGGGAGTCGACGGCAGTCCTGATGCAGATTGCCAAGGGAATGGGGATTGCAGTTTTTATCGTGGGTCATGTAACCAAGGAGGGCGTAGTTGCGGGGCCGCGTGTCTTAGAACATATGGTAGACACGGTGCTGTATTTTGAGGGCGACCGCCATGTGGCTTACCGCATTTTGCGCGGGGTAAAGAATCGGTTTGGTTCTACCAATGAGATTGGTGTTTTTGAAATGAGGGAGACAGGTTTAGAGGAAGTCGAAAATCCCTCCGAATATATGTTAAACGGAAGACCTAAGGGCGCATCGGGGTCTGTGGTGGCCTGTTCGATGGAGGGTACACGCCCGATTTTGATTGAGATTCAGGCGCTGGTGTGCCACAGTAATTTTGGTATGCCTAGAAGAACGGCGGCGGGTACTGACTTCAACCGCGTCAATCTGTTGATGGCGGTGTTAGAGAAACGATTGGGTCTGTCCCTTGGCAGCTGTGACGCCTATGTCAATATTGCAGGCGGTATTCGGATGAATGAGCCGGCTGTGGACCTTGGCATCGTGCTCTCCATCATTTCCAGCTATAAGGATATCCCTATTGATGAGAAAACCATCTGCTTTGGGGAGGTGGGACTGAGCGGAGAAGTGCGGGCAGTCAGTATGGCGCAGCAGCGTGTGCTCGAGGCAAAGAAATTGGGATTTGGCATATGCCTCTTGCCGGAGGTGTGCCGCGAAATGTTAAAACCAATCGAGGGTATCAAGCTTGTCGGCGTGCGGACCGTCAAGGATGCGATGGAGTATGTTGTGAGAGGGAAATAACCAATTCACGCAGGTTCAAGGGCAATTCACGCAGGTTGTATTGTAATATTCAGGAAATGGAGATAGTATAAGGGGGCAGAGCAACAAAATCATTAAATAAGGGCAAATGGCTTATGAAAAATAAGAACAGATTTTTGGCTGCTATTTTGGCCGGAGCTACGGCTGTAACAGGAATCGTGGTGCCAGAGGATGCGCTGAAAGCCGAAGAATTTGCGAATATCAAAAACCTTTTTGGCATACGGATGCAAGTATTGGGGCGGGTTCATTATGCAGGACATATACTATCATGCGACTGACACGGTAACGATTGATGACTGGGTTATATGAAAGAAATATTTGAGGATGTCGCAATTATATTTGAACTGCCTGATAGGTCACTGCGCCCTTTGCCGGATGAATTATAGATACAGGAGATGCAATTAAGATCGGATGATGTTTTAAGGCTAACAGGATATGGGATAGGGGACAAAATATGACTAAAAAGCGAATGATCAGTATATGGATTGTGCTTGTACTCCTGTTTACCGGAGCTATAGGAGGCTGTCTGACAGAGGCGTCCGCGGCAGTGAAGGTAAAGGGGGAGAAAACAGCCGGCGATTATAAATACCGATACAGTAAAGAATATAAAGGGATAGAGATCACAAAATATATTGGCAAAGAAAAAGAGGTCTACATCCCGGCAATGATAGAGAATAAGCCGGTGAAGGCTCTGGCAAGACATGCGTTTTACTCAAATGAAGTGGTTGAGAAAGTAGTCCTCCCCGATACGATCGTGGAAATTGGCGCAGGGGCATTTGGAAGTTGTTTTAAATTAAACAATGTCACCCTGCCTTCCCAATTGCGGGCGATTCGCGAAGAAACATTTTCGACATGTCCGTTGCTTACCGAGCTCAAGATACCGTCTTCTGTCAAATATATAGGGAGTTCCGCGTTTCTTTGGTCTGGGCTAAAGCAGATTACGATACCGGCGTCCGTAAGGGAAATTGACAATTGGGCTTTTAACGATTGCAGAGAGTTAGAGCAAGTTATGATACCGGAAAATGCAAAACTAGAAAAAATCGGTGAGGCTGCTTTTTCAGAATGTTATCAGCTAAAGACGATTAGTCCCCTGCCCGCGAGCCTTAAAAAGTTGGGGACCAGAGTATTTGACGGAAGTTCTTTGAGAGAAATCCATTTTGCGCCAAATGCAAAGATCAAGGAATTGCCGGAAAAGTGTTTCTTTAACTGTCAGGGTTTAAGAGAGGTCGACATACCAAAAAATGTGACGAAAATTGGTGCGAAGCTGTTCATTGCCGTAGATGAAACGGATGGGAAATATTATTACAGGCACCGTGTGGTGAAGATCAATATTTTGGGAGGCAAAATCAAGACGATAGAGAAAGATGCATTTAAAGGAATCAATAAAAAGGCGGTGTTTAAAGTGCCCTCCAAGTATAAGACAAAATATAAAAAACTGCTCAAAAAACAGAGCTGGTTTAAACCCACGATGAAAATTCGAGTTTAAGAGTTCAGATATAAACTGATATCGGCCTGCTACTGCGCATATGCTACGCAGTTAGCAGACAGTAATGCCAAATAGCCATTTCACTTGTTGTACCAGTTTTTCAGTGTGAAGCTTGAAATCACTTAACGTGGTTCTTTCGAGTTTAGTGATTTCTTTCACACTTGAGAATACCCCAAGATACTTGATATATGCCAATGTCATATATGGCAATATATGCTCGGTGTCGATATGGGGCGCAATGAAACTGTGACATGGGGCTGGAGAAGATCATCTGACAATACGGAAGAGTGGTATCATATGTAAGCGTTTTGGAGATTTAAAGGGTGCAGGCGTATTCCGATCACAGGAATTATGCTACGAAGCAGAATGAATTGTCTATGCAATTGGTACAAAAATCGACAAAAAACTTTCTTTTAAAAAGATTAAAATAAAGGTTGACATTCCAGAAAACGGGTGCTATTATATACAAGCTGACCGCAGACATGTTGTCTACATAGCAGATAGTTGAAATGAGGAGCTATCTCGATTTGATACTTATCAAAAAATGGTAATTATTGAGAAAAAAGTTGTTGACAAATGTTGGATAAGGTGGTATAGTAAATAAGCTGTTGCAAAACAGCGGCAGACAAAACAAATTGCCTGGATACTGGTGTGAGATATGAAACAGTAAACCAGTGCAAAAGAGTGAACCTTGATAACTGAACAGTGAACAAACCTTGAAAGATTCTAAAACATAATCACTTCGGTGATTGTGCGGTTTTCTAAAAACAGAGAACCGAAAAGAGATTTCAGGCTGTCGAAAGACAGACGTACACTTCTTATATGTAGTATAAGGAGTAACCTTAAAAAACAGTAAACAGATATCAGATCGAAGATCTGTGTCTG